>JBJTAA010000161.1:0-3947 GCA_046090525.1 Planctomycetota bacterium | reverse complement strand
GCCCCTCGCAGTCCACTCCAGGATCCCGGTCACGCCGTGACCGAATCACGTCGGACGTGCGCGCCGCGCATCCTGCCCTTCGCTCACTCCGTGCCAGCTCGCTCTCGGCATCCTGCCTTCGCTCGCTGCCAAGGCCGGCTCCGGGGCACGGGCAACCCCTCGCAGGTCCACGGGGAGGGAGCCGGCGCCCTACAGCGTCTTCAGGTATTCCAGCAGCGCCCGCTTTTCGTCATCGTCGAGCACGTCTGCGAAGTCGTGGCCAGCGGCGCTCTTGCCGGGCTTGCGGGTGTCGAAATACCGCCGCCGCTCGGACGGCCGCAGTTTCTCCGCGGGCAGCTCGGCGAACTCCTCGATCTCCAGGCCCACGCGGGCGTCGTCGTAGCCCGTCGCCGTCCTTCGCCAGACCACCGGCCGGGCGGCCGGATGGAGCACGTGCCAGAGCGTGGGCACGGAGCCGTTGTGGAAGTACGGTGCGCTCGCCCAGACGCCGTCGAGCGGCGGGGCCACGTAGCCCACCGGCTCCGCGCGGTCGCGGAGCGACTCGGCGTCGGCGCCGTAGCGGCCGAACCAGCTCTCGTTGAGCGCCCGGCGCTCGGCTGCCGCGAGCGAGTCGAGCCGGGCCCGGTCGGTCGCCACCTCCGCGATCGGCACGAGCCGCTCCGGATAGTGGCCCCCGTCGCCGTAGGTGCCGTGACACTCGGCGCAGGTCGCGCGAAACACCTCGCGACCGCGGGCCGCCAGTTCCCGATCGAGCGGGCCGGTCCACGCCGGCGGCTCGAGCGAGGCGATCCAGGCCTCGATGTCGCGGAACTCGTCCTCCCACTCCCGGAACTTCTCCGGGCCGTTCTGCTCGACGAGCAGGAACTGCATCAGCATCCGGTGGCTCTTGGGGGCGAAGCCGTCGATGTAGAGGCTCTGGCGCTTGGCATAGTGCCACCAGGCCGGGGCATCCATGTCGTGGTGCGGCAGGTCGAAGCGGGGAGGCTTGCGGACGATCTCCAGGTCGGCGTCGCGATGCCGCATCAGGGCCACGCCGAAGATCACGGCGTTGGTCGATCCGACCGTCGTGCCGAGCGGCAGGAACATCGAGCCCACGTCCATGTGGGAGAGCGGCTTCCGCTGCCTCACCTTCACCGCCCGCACCTCCTCCGTGAGGGTCTCCAGGGCGTAGGTCGAGTTGGGCACGCCGGGAATGGCCACGCCCCGCACCTGCCCCTGATGGCAGGCCAGGCAGTTCATCGTCCAGCGTCCCTCGGCGTCCACGACGTACTGCAGCGACCGGGAGGGGTCGTCCGGGTGGGGCACCAGGCCGTAGCGCTCCATCGCCATCCGGCGCCGCTCGGCGACCGGCGCCGCGGCCGCCTGCGATCGGAGCGGCTCCTCCCAGGTGGTCCAGAGCTCGTCGAACACCCCCTGGTCGAAGTCGGCCGGCAGATAGGCCCGCCCGAGCAGGTGGCCGCGACCCCGGGCCGCATCCCCGCTCCCCTCGGCGGCGGTGAACGACAGCCAGGCGAGCGCCACGCAGGCGAACGGCAATGCTGGTGCGAGCTTCATGGCATACTTGGCGGCGGCGGCCGCTTCGCAGTATAGGCCCGTCCCGCCGACCGTCTCCGCACCCGCCCACCGCCATGACCGTCGCCAACCCGATCCTGATCCCGGAGCTGCGGGGGATGCTCGCCGAGTGCGACACCGCGGGGCTGCGCGAGGTGGCCCAGGAACTGCATCCGGCGACGGTGGCCGAGTTTTCCGAGGGGCTCGACGACGCCGAGATCTGGCAGCTGCTCGACGCCGTGCCCGTGGAGCGGCAGGCGGAGATCTTTCCCTATTACCCGCTCGTACGGCAGGTGGACCTGGTCAAGGCCGCCGACCGCGCCCACCTCGGCCCCCTGCTCGAGTGGATGGCGGCCGACAACCGCGACGACCTGCTCCGGGCCCTCGACCCGGAGCTCGTCGAGGAGATCCTGCCGCTCGTGGCCAAGGCGGAGCGGCACGACATCCGGATGCTGCTCTCCTGCCCGGAGGGCTCGGCCGGCTCGCTGATGACCACCGAATACGCCTCGCTTCCGGCCGACATCACGGCCGGCGAGGCGATCGCGCGGCTGCGGATGCAGGCTCCCGACAGCGAGTCGATCTACTACATCTACGTGCTCGACGCCGAACGGCACCTGCTCGGCTTCGTGTCGCTCCGCGACCTGATCCTCGCCAAGCCGACGGCGGTGGTCTCCGACCTCATGCAGCGCGACGTGATCAGCGTCCGCGTGGACGAGCCCCAGGAGAAGGTGGTCGAGCTGCTCGCCCGCTTCGACTTCATCGCGATCCCGGTCGTCGACGACCATGCCCGGCTGGTCGGCATCGTCACCCACGACGACGTGCTCGACGCCGTCCGCCAGGAGGCCACCGACGAGGCCCAGATGATCGCGGCCATCGCGCCGCTCGGTGAGGGCTACCTCGAGGCGGCGATCACGTCGATGACCTGGAAGCGGGGCGTGTGGCTCACGATCCTGTTCGCCACGGCCACCGTCACGGCGCTCGTGCTCTCGACCTGGCAGTCGCCCCACGCCTGGCTCGTGGCCTTCATCCCGCTGGTGATCGCCAGCGGCGGCAACTCGGGCAACCAGTCGGCCACGCTCGTGATCACCGCCCTCTCCACCGGCGACTGCCGACTCTCCGACTGGAAGCGGATCCTGCGGCGGGAGTTCGCCCTCGGCCTGCTCCTTGGGGCCATTCTCGCCGTCCCGGGCTACCTGCTCGCCCTCGCCTACGCGCCCACGCCGGCCCAGGCGGTCGTGATCCCGGCCACGATCCTCTCGGTCGTCCTGATCGGCTCGCTCGTCGGCTCGGTGCTGCCGCTGCTGTTCCGCTCGATCGGCCTCGACCCCGCCCTGATGAGCAACCCGTTCGTGTCGGCGATCGTGGACGTCGTCGGCCTCGTGGTCTACATGGGCCTGGCGATGGCGGTGCTGGGATAGCGGGGAGCGTCAGGGCTTCGGCTTGCCGGCGGCAGCGGGCTCGAGGCCCGGTGGCAGCGTGTCGCCCCGCTTCTCGGCCGCCGCGCGGGTCGTGACCAGGATCGCCTCCTCGTCCCCCTGGCCCCTGACGACGTAGACCAGCTTGCCGTCCGGATTGGCCTTCGCCAGGATCTCGAGCAGGATCTCGCGGGCGGGCCGGTCGCGAGCGTCGAGGCCGAACGACTGGTTCTTGGTGATGCCCTCCAGCTGCAGGTCGGGGCCGACGATCTCCATCGGCACGCCGGTCTCGTCGGAGATCATCTGGATCGATTTCTCGAGCGTGTCCTTCGCGAACACGAGCGTGATCTTCCGCTCGAGCCTGCCGAGCGCGCCGGCGGCGGCGGGCGGGGCGGAAGCCGGCTGCTGGGCGACGGCGGCTGCGCCGGGCGACTGCACCAGGGCCAGCTCCGCGGCGAGGGCCAGGTTGTGGCCGGCGGGCCCTGGCAGGTAGGCATTGAGGATCGCCCCCTGCCCCTCGCCGCCGCTCCGCATGTTGGCGACCATGACCCTGAGCATCTGCGGCAGCCGCATCACCAGCACCCGGCCGTAGGGGTTGGGGTCGAGGGCCGCACAGTACCGCTCGACCGCGTCGGCCAGGCCCTCCACGTGCGCGGCCAGTTCCCGGGCGAGATCCCGGGCCCGCACGTCGAGCGTCGCGATCGCATCCAACTCCAGGTAGCACTGGTCGGCGAAGTGGGCCGAGACGGCGGCGGCCTTGACAGTGTCGCCGAACAGATCCTCGAGCGGCTCGGCCAACTTGGCGAGGGGCCCGGCGAGCACGACCCGGCCTTGATTCAAGAGGTAGTGCGGCGAGCCGAAGAGCGTGATGTGCCGGTCGGCGTCGAGCATGGCGACCAGTTCCTCGAGTTCCCGGGGCAGGTCGGCTTGCAGGGCATCGGGGGCTGCGCCGCGCGCGGCCACCGCCCGACGGACCAGCTG
>JBJTAA010000160.1:0-7440 GCA_046090525.1 Planctomycetota bacterium | reverse complement strand
CTCTTTCCTAACACGACGCTCTTCCGATTTGGATGCTAAACGACGGCATCCAGCTGAAGAGGGTGTTAGAGGAGCTCGCGGAGAACAACGCCAACGCCGGGGGGGGCGCGATCCTGCACGGCGCCGAGCAGCGGCTCGTGCGCGGCGAGGGCTTGGTGAGCTCGCTCGACGACGTCCGCTCGATCGTCCTCGACACGCGGGCCGACGGCACGCCGATCCGCATCGCCGACATCGGCACCGTGGCCTTCGCCCCGATGCTCCGCCAGGGCGCGGTCACCCGCGACGGCGACCGCGAGGCCGTCACCGGCATGGTGATGATGATCATGGGGGGCAACTCCCGGCAGGTCGTGGCCGACGTCAAGCGGAAGATCGCCGCCATCGAGAAGACGCTCCCCGAGGGGGTGTTCATCGACACCTTCTACGACCGCACGGAGCTCGTCGCCAAGACGATCCACACCGTGGCCGAGAACATCTCGGTGGGCGTGATCCTGGTGATCGTGATGTTGCTCTTGCTCCTGGGCGACGTGCGGGCGGGGCTGATCGTGGCGGCGGCGATTCCGCTCTCGGCGATGGCCGCCCTGATCGCGATGCGTTATGCGGGCGTGTCGGCGAACCTGATGAGCCTTGGGGCCGTGGACTTCGGCGTGATCGTGGACGGGGCGGTCGTGATGGTCGAGAACGCCGTCCGCTCGGCCTCCCGCTGGCAGCAGGCCCACGGCGGGCAGGGACGGGTTCCCAAGGAGGTGTTCAGGGAATCGGCCTTCGAGGTGGGCAAGCCGATCCTGTTCGCCGGGTTGATCGTGATCATCGTGTTCATCCCAATCCTCAGCCTGGAGGGGGTCGAGGGGAAGATGTTCAGGCCGATGGCCTTCACGTTCATGTCGGCCCTCACCGCCGCCCTCGTGCTCTCGGTGACGGTGATGCCGGTGATGGCCTCGCTGTTCCTGGCCCGACGGGTCGCCGCCACAGACACGCTCCTCGTGCGGCTCCTCAAGCGGGCCTACCAGCCGCTCCTGGGCTCCGCGCTGCGGCTTCCACTGCCGCTGGTGGCGGCGGCCGTGGCGGTGTTCGCCCTGAGCGTCGTCCTCGCCTCGGGCTTCGGCCTCGAGTTCGTGCCCAAGCTCGACGAGGGGGACATCGCGGTCCAGGCGGTGCGGCTGCCGAGCGTGTCGCTCGAGAGCTCGATCGAGATGACCAAGGCGATGGAGCGGACGCTGCTCGAGTTTCCCGAGGTGGAGAGCGTGGTCTCCAAGACCGGCCGGCCCGAGATCGCCAACGACCCGATGGGCGTCCACCAGACCGACATCCTGATCCGCCTCAAGTCGGCCCACGGCGGCCAGGCCGGCCACGTCGACAAGCCGGCCCTGATCGAGGCGATGCAGGCGGCCCTCGAGCGGAACGTGCCGGGCAACGTCTACGGGTTCACACAGCCGATCGAGCTGCGGGTGCAGGAGCTCGTCGCCGGCGTGCGGTCGGACGTGGGCTTGAGCCTCTACGGCGACGACCTGGCCGTGCTCAAGACCGAGGGGGACAAGATCGTTCGGGCGCTCAACAAGGTGCCGGGGGCCGCCGACGTGCAGGCCCAGCAGATTGCCGGGCTGCCGTACGTGCGCGTGATCGTCCGCCGCGACAAGCTCGCCCGCTACGGGATCAACGCCGCCGACGTGCTCGACGCGGTGAGCGTGATCGGCGGCCACGTGGTCGGGGAGGTGTTCGAGGGGCAGCGGCGGTTTCCGCTCCAGGTGCGGCTCGCCCCGCGGTGGCGGGGCGACCTCGAGCGGATCCTGGAGCTCAAGATCGACGACCCGCAAGGGCGCCAGATCCCGATCTCGCAGCTCGCCGACATCGTCGTCGAGGAGGGCCCTTCGGAGATCAGCCGCGACGCGATCCGCCGCCGGCTCCTGATCCAGTGCAACGTCCGCGGCCGCGACCTGGCGGGCTTCGTGGCCGACGCCCGGGCGACCGTCGCGCGGGAGGTGCACCTTCCTCCCGGCTACGTGCTCGAGTGGGGCGGGCAGTTCGAGAACCTCGAGCGGGCGAGCGGCCGGCTCATGATCGCCGTGCCCGTGGCGCTGTTCTTGATCTTCGCCCTGTTGTACGTGACGTTCGGCTCGGTGAGCCTGACATTGCTGATCTACTTGAACGTGCCGATCGCGGCCACCGGCGGGATCTTCGCGCTGTGGCTCCGGGGGATGCCGTTTTCGATCTCTGCCGGGGTGGGCTTCATCGCGCTCTTCGGCATCGCCGTGATGAACGGCGTGGTGCTCGTGGAGCACATCCGGCACCTGCGGCACTCGGGCGCCGACCAGCGGACGGCGGTCTTCCAGGGCTCGCTCGACCGGCTGCGGCCGGTGTTGATGACGGCCCTGTGCGGGGCGCTCGGCTTCGTGCCGATGGCCGTCTCGGGAAGCGCCGGCGCCGAGGTCCAGCGGCCGCTGGCGACGGTCGTGATCGGGGGCCTCGTGACCTGCACGATCCTGACCCTGCTCGTGCTCCCCGCGATCTACCGCTGGTTCGAGCCGGTGGAGGCGGGCGCCCCCGCCGCCGCTGCTACAATGCCGGGATGATGCGGCCCCGCTCGCCCACTCCCATCGCCCGCCTGGTGCCGGGCGCCGTTCTCGCCCTTGCCGTCGTGCTGGCGGCTGCGCCCGCGCGGGCCTGCCCGTTCTGCTCGGCCGTCTCGCTCACCTTCGCCCAGGAGATCGCCCAGAGCGAGGCGGCGGTGATCGCCAAACTCGTCGAGCCGCCGCCGGCCGCGGCCCTGGCCCCGGCGGCCACCGGCCCGCTGCCCAAGGGCAAGTTCGAGGTGGTCGAGGTGCTCAAGGGGGGCGACCTCGTCGCCGCCGCCGGCCATGCCGGCGCCGACGCCAAGCCGATCGAGACGATCATGCTCGACGAGCAGCCGGTGGGTACCACCTTCCTGCTCTTGGGCGTGGAGCCGCCGAACCTCGTCTGGTCGAGCCCGATCCGCGTCGGTGACCGGGCGATCGCGTATCTCAAGAAGCTCGATGCCCTGCCGGAAAAGGGGCCCGACCGGCTCGCCTTCTTCCTCCAGCATCTCGAGGACGAAGACGAGACGCTCACCCGCGACGCCTACGACGAGTTCGCCGTCGCTCCCTACGAGGACGTCAAGGCCCTCGAGGATCGGATGGACGCCGCACAGCTCCTGGCCTGGATCGAGGATCCGAAGATCCCCGCCAATCGGCGGCGGCTCTACGCCACGATGCTCGGCATCTGCGGGACGCCGGCCGATGCCGAGCGGATCGCGGCGATCCTCGCAGGCAAGGGCGTGGCCGCCGAGGAGCCCGAGGTGAGAAACGGCCTCGACGCCCTGATCGCCTGCTACGCCGCCATCGAGGGCGCACCCGCCCTCGACCTGGTCGACCGGCTGTTTCTCCGCCGTGCCGAAGGCGGGAAGGACGTGCCCTTCACGGAGACCTACGCCGCCGTGATGGCGCTGCGGTTTTTGGGGGAGGAGTCGGATCTCGTGCCGCGGGAGCGGGTGCTCGCCTCGCTCAAGCTTTTGCTCGACGAGCCCAAGCTCGCCGACCTCGTGATCGCGGACCTCGCCCGCTGGCAGGACTGGTCGGTGGTCGACCGCCTGGTGGCGATCTTCAAGGACGCCAAGGCCGACAACATCTTCGTCCGCGAGCCGATCGTGAACTACCTGCGGGCCTGCCCGCTGCCCGAGGCGGCGGCGGCCGTCACGGAACTGGCGCAGATCGATCCCGAGGCGGTCCGCCGGGCCGCCACGCTCGCGGGCCTCGCGGGGATCGCCGCCGCGGCTCCAGCCGACTCGGAGGCCGGCCCGCCGGCCTCCGCCGACGCGGCCAACGATGCGGCCCTGGCCAGCCAGATCAGCCCCGTGTTGGGCGACGAGGATCCCGGCGTCGTCGAACCGGGTCGGGATCTCGCGGCCGCCACGCCGCCGGCCAAGCCCGTGACCGCCCCGTCATCCGGAGGCTGGAAGTGGGCCCTCTGGGGGGCGGTGGTGCTGGCCGTCGCCGTCCTGGCCCGCTCGCTGCTCACGCCCGGCGTTTCCCGGGGGCGATAGGCCGCCCGGCGCTCGCTCACGAGTCCTCCTCGAACCCCGCCCACCTCCGCCCGCAGCCATGACCGCAGGCCTCTTCGACTCGCCCCGGCTGGCCGATTCCGGCCAGCACACGCCGGACATCGGCGGCGACGCCTACCGTGCCCTCTCGGGCACGGCGATCGCGGCGGTCGCCGTGGCCGCTCTCTCGCCCCTCGTCGTCCTCGGCTGGTCGTTCGCCGCGGTGCCGGTGGTGGGGCTCGTGCTCGGGGCGCTGGCGCTTGGGGACATCATCCGCCGGCCCGAGGCCGTGACGGGTCGTGGGCTCGCGCTCACCGCGCTTGTCGCCTCGGCTGCGAGCCTCGTCGGCGGCCTCGCCTACCTGACGAGCGTGTACGTCGCCGAACTCCCCGAGGGCTTCACGCGGCTCAACTACGCGATGCTGCAGCCCCTCCCGGGCGATCCCCCCACGGCCGTGCCCGATTCGGCCCGGGAGGTGAGCGGCCGCGACGTGCTCCTCAAGGGCTACATGTATCCAGGCTCCCGGCAGCAGGGGATCACGGAGTTTCTGCTCTGCCGCGACCAGGGCGACTGCTGCTTCGGCGGTCAGCCCAAGATCACCGACCGCGTGCTCGTGCGGCTCGCCGACCCCAAGGGCATCGACTTCACCCAGGGGCTCGTCAAGGTCGCGGGCCGGTTCCGCGTCGAGCCGGCCGGCTTGCCCGAACTCGGGGGCGGCGTGCTCTACCACCTCGATGACGCCTTCACCCGGTAGCCGCAGGCAGCGGGGAAGCCAGCCGATGGATCGCCTTCTTCCCACGCTCTTGGTCACCGCGTCGCTCGCGCATGCCTGCGGCTGCGGCGGCACCGCCGCCAAGCCCGTGACCGCTCCCGCGGTGGTCGAGCGGCCGGCGACCCCCGCGCCGCCCGCCGCCGAGGCCCGACCCGCACCGCGGGCGACGGCAGCGACCTTTCGCGAGATCACCTTCGACGACATCAAGCTCGACATGGAGAAGGGGGCGCCCTTCACCCGCGACCTGCTCCCCGCCCGCGTGACGTCGCTCGCCGGCACGGGCATCCGGATCCGCGGCTACATCCTGCCGAGCTTCCAGCAGACGGGCCTCACCCAGTTCGTGCTCGTCCGCGACAACCAGGAGTGCTGCTTCGGCCCCGGCGCCGCCCTCCACGACTGCATCGTGGTGCGGATGCGCCCCGGAAAATCCGCCGATTTCTCGATCCGCCCGGTGGCGGTGGCCGGCACCTTCAAGATCGACGAACTGCGGGCCCCTGACGGCTCCCATTTGGCGATTTATGCCCTCGAGGGCGACGAGGTGAAGTAGCCCGGTCGCGGTGCTACCATCGGCTGCGGCCCCGCCGAACCGTCGCGGCCGGGCCGGAACCGATCGCCCCTCGAACTCCTCCTCGCACCTTGGACGCGCCCGCCCTCTCCGCCGCCCCCCAGGACTGGTACTGGCTCTACGAGGTCCCCACGCTCCGGCTGGCGGCGCTCTTCGTCCTCGCGTTCGTGGGCTTCTACTGGGCCGGCTGCATCTTCCTGCGGCCGGTGCTCAGGCAGTTCGTCAAGTACACGACCGGCGCCAACGACATCGTCGGCTACGTGCTCTCCTGCTTCGGCGTGTTCTACGGCCTGCTCTTGGGCCTGATCGCGGTCACCGCCTACCAGAACGTGGCCGACGCCGGCGCCAACGTCACCCGCGAGGCGGCCGCGCTCTCGGCCCTCTACGAGGACGTCTCCAACTATCCCGATCCCCACGGGCAGAACCTGCGCTGGCTCCTGCGCGACTACACGCGCTACGTGATCAAGTACGCCTGGCCCCTGCAGCGGCGGGGCATCGTTCCCGAGGAGGGCACGATCCGCGTGGACGCCGTCCAAGAGGAGCTGCTCTCGTTCCAGCCCGTCACGCCGGCCCAGGAGATCATCCACGCCGAGGCGCTGCGGCAGTTCAACCACTTCCTCGAGGCCCGGCGGATGCGGCTCTTCTCCGTGACCTCGGGCCTGCCGGCCGTGATGTGGTACGTGATGATCCTGGGGGCCGTGCTCAACCTGGCGCTCATCTGGCTCTTCGACATGCGGTTCATCACGCAGCTCGTGCTCGGGGGCATCCTGGCCGCCTATCTGGGCACGATGATGTTCCTGATCTTCGACATGAATCAGCCGTTTCGGGGCGACGTGAGCATCTCAGCCGAGCCGTTCGAGGCGATCTATGACCGGATGAACGAGGACTGACGAGGCATGACGATGCCGGGCATCACGCCAGCCGACCCCGCCCCGCGATGCTCCCGCCGGGCCGCCCTCTCGCGGGCCGCGACGTTCGCCGCCGCCCGGGCTCTGGCGCCGGCGACCTTCGTGGGCTGCTCGCTTGGCCTGCCGCCGCGGGCCGACAAGGTGCTCGTGGGCACGCTCCACTCCCAGACGGGCACCACCGGCGTCGGCGGCCGGTCGCTCCGCGACGTCGAGCTCCACGCCTTCGAGCAAATCAACAAGGACGGCGGTATCCTCGGCCGCCCGGTCGAGATGCTCAGCCCCAACCCGGGCTCGCGGTCCGACCGGCGGATCAAACTGGTCCGCCGGATGCTCGAGCAAGGCGCCGTGGCGATCTTCGGCTGCTGGACGAGCGCCAGCCGCAAGTCGGTGCTGCCGGTGATGGAGGAGGCCAAGCGGCTCCTGCTCTACCCCGTCCAGTACGAGGGCAACGAGTCGTCGCCCTATTGCGTCTACGGCGGGATGGTGCCCAACCAGCAGATTCTGCCCACGCTCGATTGGCTCGAGTCGCCGGCCGGCGGGTCGCGGCGGCGGATCCTGCTCGTCGGCTCGGATTACATCTATCCGCGGACGGCCCACTACGTCACCCGCAAGTACCTCGCCGACCACGACCTCAAGGTGGTGGGGGAGTTCTACCGGCCGCTGGGCGACCAGGAATTCACGCTCGTCGCCCGGATGCTCAAGGAGCTCGAGGCCGACTGCGTGCTCAACACGGTCAACGGCGACTCGAACGAGGGCCTGTTCAAGGCCCTCGCCGAGGCGGGCGTCGATCCCGACAAGACGCCGGTCGTCTCGACGAGCATCGCCGAGGACGAGCTCCGAAGCCTGCCGCCTGGGCAGGTGAAGGGGCACTACGCCGTCTCCTGCTACTTCCAGAGCCTGGCCACGCCGGCCAACCGGGCGTGGGTGGCGGGCTTCCAGGAGGAGTTCGGCCACGACCGGGTCACGGGCGACCCGATGGAGCCCGACTGGTGCCTCGTGCACCTCTGGAAGCAGGCCGTCGAGCGGGCGGGCAGCTTCGAGACCGAGGCGGTGCGGCAGGCCTTCCGCGACGGGCTCGAGTTCGCGGGGCCCGGCGGGCCGGTGCGGCTCGATCCCAAGACCCAGCACACCACGAAGTTCTGCC
>JBJTAA010000159.1:0-8161 GCA_046090525.1 Planctomycetota bacterium | reverse complement strand
CCCTCGTGGCACGCCGGGCCGGCGTGTTTTTGCCGCTGCGGCTGGTATCATCGGCCGCATGCACGACTCCCCCCCGCCCGCCATCCGCATGATCGACGTCGGCGGCAAGCCGGTGTCGCTCCGCACGGCCCGGGCGACGGGCCGGCTCGCGGCGGCGGCCGATACCGTGGCCCGGATCCGCTCAGGCGGCCTCGCCAAGGGCGACGCCATCGCCGCCGCCCGCCTCGCCGGCATCATGGCGGCGAAGCGGACGAGCGAGGTGGTGCCGCTCTGCCACCCGCTGCCCCTCGACGCGGTCGACGTCGCGATCGACTGCTCGGCGGACGATCACGTGGCGATCGAGGCGGTCGTCCGCGCCACCGCCCGCACGGGCGTGGAGATGGAGGCGCTCGTCGCCGTGACGGCGGCGGCCCTCACGATCTACGACATGGCCAAGTCGATCGACCCGGGCATGTCGATCGAGGGGGTCCGCCTGGAGGAAAAGACCGGCGGCGTGCGGGGCGACTACCGCCGTTCGTCGTCGGGCTGAGCCGACTGGGCCAGGATCGGCTCGAGCTCGTCGACGAAGTCGCGGACGTCCTTGAACTCGCGGTACACGCTCGCGAACCGCACGTACGCCACCTGGTCGAGCTGCTTGAGCAGCTCCATGATCCGCTCGCCGATCACGCCGCTGGGCACCTCGCTCTCGTAGGCGCCATACAACTCGGCCTCGACGGCGGCCACCGCGTTCTCGATGTCGTCCTCGGTGACCGGCCGCTTCCAGCAGGCTTTGGCGAGGCCACGCTTGATCTTGTCGCGGTCGAACGGGTCGCGGACGCCCCCCTTCTTCACCACCGTGAGCAGCTGCCGCTCGATCCGCTCGTAGGTGGTGAAGCGGCGGCGACAGCCGAGGCACTCGCGGCGGCGGCGGATCGAGCCGCCGTCGTCGCCGGCCCGCGAGTCGATCACCCGGTCGTTGTCGGCACGGCAGAACGGACAGCGCATGGCGAAGAGCCTCGGAGGTGCGGGGAATCTAGGGCCGCGGCAGCCGAACCGGCAAGTCGGGCTCGGCGGTCAGCCCGCAGTGCCGTCGAAGCCGGCGATTTCGGGCGAGTCGGCCGGCTCGTCGTCGTGGGCCTCGCCGTTGCGCTCGGCCGGATTCGCGGGCTGCGCGGCCCGGGCGAGCTTCCAGTCCCGCCGCTGCCGGGAGCTCGGGATCTTCATCGCCTTGCGATACTTCGTGACCGTCCGCCGGGCCACCTTGATGCCCCGCTTGCCCAGCTCCTCCACGAGCTCGTCGTCGCTGTACGGCGAATCCTTCGGCTCGCCGTCGACGATCTCCTGCAGTTTGATCCGCACCGTGTCCCAGGCCACCTCGTCGCCGTCGGCGCTCGTGGTGCCCCCCACGAACAGCTTGCGGAGCGGGTAGATGCCGCGGGGCGTCTGCAGCCACTTGTCGTCCACGGCCCGGCTGATGGTCGTGACGTGCATCCCGATCCGGTCGGCGATCTGCTGCATCTTCAGCGGCTCGAGCGCCTCGGGCCCCTCGACCAGGAACCGCTGCTGGTGATCGACGATCGCCTGGGACGTCTTCAGGAGCGTGCTCCGCCGCTGCTCGATCGCGTCGATCAGCCACTGGGCGGAGTTGATCTTCCGCTTGATGTATTCCCGCGTCGCCGGGTCGGTGTCGGGGGAGAGCAGCATGTCGCGATAGGTCGGGCTGATCCGCAGCGCCGGCAGGTCGATCTCCTCGAGCCGGCATTTCCAGGTGCCGTCGGCCTGCTGGTCGACGTACACGTCGGGCTTCACGGGCACCACGATCGGCGAGGAGAACACCGCCCCGGGCTTGGGCCGCAGCGTGTGCAGCTGCTCCCGCAGGTGCTCGATCTCGTCGAGCGAGAGGTTCATCTTCTTCTCGATCACCGGCAGCCGGTTGGCGCCGAGATCCTCGAGGTGGTCCGCCACCAGTCGCCGCAGGTTGCGGGCGTTGGGCATGTCGTGCCGGATCTGCAGGAGCAGGCACTCCTTCAGGTCGCGGGCGCCGACGCCGGGGGGGTCGAGGCCCTGCACGAGCCGCAGGGCCTGCTCGAGGTGGGCGAGCTGCCCGGGAGGGCCGTCGGGATCGACGAGCTCCGCGAGCGGCATCGGCAGGTAGCCGTTGGCGTCGAGGTTGTAGATGATCCGGTCGGCCGCCTGCCGCACCGGCTCGGGCAGCTGCTCGCTGGCCAGTTGGGCGTGGAGGTGGTCGGAGAGCGTCTCCGGCCGCTCCTCCATGTTGGCCATCATGTCGAGATAGCGGTCGCCGGCCTGGTCGATCTGGGCGGCGGAGGGACGGCTGCGGTCGTCGTCGCTGTCGGGATACTCGGCCGACCAGTCGTAGGACCGCTCGAAGTCGGCCTGGTTGGCATGCTCGGTGTCGACGACGAGCGGCGTCTCGTCGACCGTCTTGGTGGCCACCGGCTCGGCCTGCGGCTCGCCGGCGGGCGCCTCCGGGGCCGCGGCGTCGTAGCGCCCCGCCTCGTCGACCTCGAGCGTCTCGTTGTTCTGGATCTCCTGCTCGATCCGCTCCTCGAGGGCGAGCACGGGCAGCTGCAGGATCTCCATCGACTGGATCATGCGCGGCGCGAGCACCTGCTTCTGCGCCAACCGCATTTCCTGGCCGAACGACATCCGCATCGCTGTCTGGCTCCGCATCCTGGAGGGGCTGCGCCGTGGCCGCCCCTGCCCTTAAGATACCCTACGGCGGCCCCCCTGCGATCCTTCGGTGAGGATCCGATGAGCTGTTCCGCCGCCCCGTCGGCCGAAATCCGGCCTCACTGGTCCCAGCGGCGACGGCCGGCGATCGCGTCGGCCAGCATCTCGCGGTTGGCCTGCTCGAGCGACGCCCCCACGGTCAGGCCGCGGGCGAGCCGGGTGATCTCCACCGGCAGGCCGGCCAGCCGCTCGGTCACGAGCAGCGCGGTGGCGTCCCCCTCGACGTTGGGCGTGGTGCCGAGGATCACCTCGCGGATGCCGCCGGCCCGCACCCGCGCCTCGAGCGCGTCGAGCGTGAGCCGCTCCGGCCCCTTGCCGGCGAGCGGCTCGAGCCGTCCGTGGAGCACGTGGTAGACGCCGCGATACGCGCCGGCCTGTTCGAGGGCCAGGAGGTCGCGGACCTGCTCGACCACGCACAGCAGGCTCCGGTCGCGCCGCGGATCCCGGCAGATGTCGCACTCCTCCCCCTCGGCGAGGTTGCCACAGGTCCCACACGGGCGGAGGTTGTCCTTGACGGCGCGGATCGCGTCGGCAAAGGCGATCGCTCCCTGCCGCGGCATCATCAGCACGTGGTACGCGAGCCGCTCGGCCGTCCGTCGACCGATGCCCGGCAGGTCTGCGAAGGCGGCCACGAGTCGGGCGACGGCCCCCTGGGGTTCGTTCGGCTTGTCAGGCATCCTGCTCGTCACCTCCCTCGTCGAGCCGTGGATCGTCGCCTGCGCCGCCGGACGCGTCGGCAGCCGGGGCGACGGCCGCTGCCGCCGGCTCGGCCGCCCGTTGCCGCGGCGGCTCGACCTTGCGGATCGCGGCGTCGAAGAGCGTGCGGGCATGCATCACGAGCGGGTGCTCGGAGGCGGCCCGCACGAGGGCGGCCTGCGATGCCGCCGGCGGCTTGCGGACTTCGGCCGCCGGCGTCGGCGCTGCCGCGGCGGCCGTGGCCAACACGATCGCGTGCCGCACGGGCCGGCCCGCGACGCGGGCGAGCCCGGCGGCGATGGCGGTGCTCGAGTCGGGCCGCCGGAGGATGCCTGCCGCGGTCGCGGCCTCGGCCGGGAAGGTCACCTCCAGGACCTCGTCCCGCCAGGCCGCGCCGCTCGCCGTGGCGGCGAAGTCTGCGGCCAGGCCCTCGAGCGACTCGGCCACCGCCCGCCAGGTTTCGACCGCATCGGCCGGCAGCGGCGGCGGATCCGTGGCGGGTGTCGCGACCGGGGCGACCGGAGCCACCGGAGCGACCGGAGGCTTCGTCCCGGCGGCGGCTGCCGGCGGTGCGGCGTCAACGACCTTCTCGGCGGCCGCCGCGGTGCCGGCCGTCAGGTCTCCGGCGGGCTCAGTCGTTTTTTTTTCGCGCGGGGCCGCGGCCGGAGCCGTTGGCCGGGCGGGCATCGCCGGGCTCGCGCCGCTCCCGCCACCTGCCCCGCTCCCGCTCCTGCCGGCAGCCCCAGCGGCACCCCCACGACCAGCCTCCGCCGCAGCCACCCGGTCCACGGCCGCCGCGAGGCTCTCCAGATCCTCGAGCGTCGCCAGCCGCACCACCGCCATCTCGGCGAGCACACTGGCATGGCCGCTCGTCCGCATCCGGCTGAGTGCCTGATCGAGCACCTGCAGCATGGCGAGGATCGTGGCGGTGCCCAGGCCCCGACCCGTCGCGCCGACGTCGATGCCCAGCCCCTCCGAGGCCGTCATCAACTCGGGCTTGCAGCCCACGCTGGCCAGCAGGCAGTCGCGAAGCGCCGCCAGCAGTTGCTCCATCACGCCCCCGGGATCGGCGCCGCCGGCGAGCGCGGCGTCGAGGGCCGCCAGGCCGCGGGCGGCGTCGCGGGCCGCCACGGCCGCCAGCAACTCGCCGATCCGCTCGTCGCTGCCGGTGCCGATCACGGCGTGCACCTCGTCCACGCCGACCGGGCCCGTCGCGGCGGCGAGCAGCTGCTCGAGCAGCGACTGGCTGTCGCGCATGCTGCCGGCGGCCCGGCGGGCGATCAGGTGGAGGGCCTCGCCCGAGACGTCGGCCCCCTCGGCGGCGACGATCTGCGCCAGCCGGCCGGCGATCGCCGGCGCGTCGACCGTCACGAAATCGAATCGCTGGCAGCGGGAGAGGATCGTGATCGGCAGTTTCTCGGGCTCGGTCGTGCAGAACACGAACTTCACGTGCCCCGGCGGCTCCTCGAGCGTCTTCAGGAGCGCATTGAACGCCTCCCGCGTGAGCATGTGCACTTCGTCGATGATGTAGACCTTGAACCGCCCGCGGGCCGGCCGGACCGCCACGTTCTGCCGCAGGCTCCGGATCTCGTCGATGCCCCGGTTGCTGGCGGCGTCGATCTCGACCACGTCCACGTCCTGGCCGGCGGTGATCGCCCGACAGGCGTCGCAGGCGTTGCATGGCTCGGCGGCCGGGCCGGCCGCGCAGTTGAGGGCCTTGGCGTAGATCCGCGCGGCGCTCGTCTTGCCGACGCCGCGGGCGCCGGTGAAGAGGTAGGCGTGGCCGATCCGCCCGGTCTCGATCGCCCCCGAGAGGCCGCGGGCGACGTGCTCCTGCCCCACGAGGTCGGCGAACCGCTGCGGCCGGTAGCGGCGGGCCACCACATGGTAGGAGCCGCCGCCCCCGGCCGATGGCTGCGACGGGTCTGGAGCGGGCGTGGCCATGGGGCTCGGGGCGTCAGGTCGGGCGCCGATGAGAGGCCCACCGCACAAAGGGACGACTGCTTATGGCTGCTGCGGTTAGGCCCTGACCAGGTTCACAGATCCCCATCGCAGGGGCCTCTCATCGGAGCCCGCGCCGGTAACGCTGCCCCTTTTTTGTACGCCCCGTCGCCGCGGCGGTCAAAGCCCCGCCGTCCCGGCAGCCGGGGCTGCTACATTTCGGGCCATGGCGGCGTCCAAGTCACCGATGATGCAGCAGTTCGAGGCGGCGAAGGCCCGCTGCCCCGGGGCGCTCGTGCTTTTCCGGATGGGCGACTTCTACGAGCTGTTCGGCGACGACGCCCGCGAGGCGGCCGCCCTGCTCGATCTCACGCTCACCAGCCGCGACAAGGGGCCCGACGCCCTGCCGATGGCCGGGTTTCCGCACCACCAGCTCGATCCGCAACTCGTCAAGCTCGTGGCCGCGGGCCGCCGCGTGGCGATCTGCGAGCAGATCGACGATCCCAAGACCACCAAGGGCCTGCTGCGCCGCGAGGTCACCCGGATCGTGACGCCCGGCATCGCGGCCGACGAGTCGCTGCTCGACCCCGATCGCAGCAACTACCTGGTGGCGATCCTGCCGGAGCGGCGGCGGGCCGAGCCGGCGGCGGAGCGGCAGCCCG
Organism: Planctomycetota bacterium; assembly: GCA_046090525.1. Classification (GTDB taxonomy): domain Bacteria; phylum Planctomycetota; class Planctomycetia; order Pirellulales; family UBA1268; genus QWPN01. The sequence goes on along the minus strand of JBJTAA010000159.1, from coordinate 2,129 downwards.
GCGAAGCCTCGGGCCGCGTGGGGCTCGCCTGGATCGACGTGGCCGCCGGCCGCTTCGAGGCGGCGGTGGTGGGCCGCGACGACCTGGCCGACCACCTGCTGCGGCTCGACCCCGCCGAGTGCCTCTGCGCCGAGCGGGATCGGGACGACGTCGAGAGCCTCGTGCGGGCCGCCGGCCCCGGCCGCGCCCTCACGAGCCGGCCCGACTGGTGGTTCGAGCCCGGCACGGCCGAGGCGGCGCTGGGCCGCGCCCTGGGCGGCCGGCGGCTCGAGGGGCTCGGCTTCGAGCCGGCCGACGACGCCCTCGGCATCGCCGCGGCGGGTGGGGTCGTGGCCTACCTCGAGGAGAACGAGCCGGCGGCGGTGGGCCGCATCGACACGCTCGCCCCCTGGCGGCCGGGCCTGCGGATGGAGATCGACGAAGCATCCCGCCGCAGCCTGGAGCTCGTGCGGAGCACGGCGACGGGCCGCCGCGACGGATCGCTCGCCGGCGTCCTCGACCGGACGAAGACGCCCATGGGAGCGCGGCTCCTCGGCGAGTGGCTCTCCGCCCCGCTCGTCGACCGTGGGGCGATCGTCGAGCGGCTCGACGCCGTCGCGGCCCTCGTGGCCGACGCCTCGCGGGCCGCCCGGCTGGCCGAGACGCTCGCGGGCATCGGCGACGTGGAGCGGCTCGTGGGCCGCGTGATGACGGGCCGCGCCGGCCCGCGCGACCTCGAGCGGCTCGGGCATGCCGCGGGCGTCCTGCCCGACGTGCGCGGGCTGCTCGCCGACTGTGGCGGGCTGCTCGCCGAGCTGCGGGAGGGCCTCGATCCCTGCGCCGACATCGCGGCCCGGGCGAAGGCCACGCTCCGCGAGGGCTGCCCCGCGTTCGCCCGCGACGGGGGCTTCATCCGCCCCGGCTTCGATCCCCGCCTCGACGAGCTCGCCGAGCTGGCCGACGGCGGCAAGGCCTGGATCACCCGCTACCAGGCCCAGGAGATCGAGCGGACGGGCATCGCCTCGCTGAAGGTGGGCTACAACCGGGTGTTCGGCTTCTTCCTCGAGATCGGCCGCACGCACGCCGACAAGGTGCCGCCGGAATACGTCCGCAAGCAGACGGTCAAGAACGCCGAACGCTACACCACGCCCGAGCTCGACGAGCGGCAGCGGCAGGTGCTCGGCGCCGAGGAGGAGGCGATCCGCCGCGAGATCGAACTGCTCGACGAACTGCGGGGCTTCATGGCGGGCGAGCGGGCCCGGCTCGATCGGGCGGCCGGCATCCTCGCGGTGCTCGACGTGCTCGTGTCGCTGGCCGACGTGGCCCGCCGCCGGGCCTGGGTGCGGCCCGAGATCACGGCGGCCGGCGAACTCGAGATCGAGGCGGGCCGGCATCCGGTGCTCGAGGAGATGCTGCCCGCCGGCACGCTCGTGGCCAACGATCTCGCGCTCGCCGCCCGGCCGCCCGACGGCCCGCCGCCCGCCGGCGACGCCCCGGCGATCCTGCTCGTCACCGGGCCCAACATGGGGGGCAAGAGCACCTACATCCGTCAGGCGGCCCTGGTGGCGGTGCTCGCCCAGGCCGGCAGCTTCGTCCCGGCCAGGCGGTGCCGCGTGGGCATCGTCGACCGGCTCTTCGCCCGGATCGGCGCCGGCGACGACCTCGCCCGCGGCGCGAGCACGTTCCTCGTGGAGATGTCGCAGACGGCGCGGATTCTCAACCGGGCCACGCCTCGGAGCCTCGTGATCCTCGACGAGGTGGGCCGCGGCACCAGCACTTTCGACGGCCTGGCGATCGCCCAGGCGGTGGTGGAGCACCTCCAGGGCTCGGTCGGTTGCCGCACGCTCTTCGCCACGCACTATCTGCAGCTCGCCGAACTTGCGCTGTTGCCGGGCGTGGGCAACGTGCAGGTGCTCGTCAAGCAGCACCGTGACGAGCTCGTGTTCCTCCATCAGGTGGCCGCCGGGGCCGCCGACAAGAGCTGGGGCGTGCACGTGGCCCGGCTCGCCGGCGTGCCGACGAAGGTGATCGAGCGGGCCCGCGATCTCCTGCTGGCGCTCGAATCCGACGCCGCCGCGGCCCCGAAGCCCCGCCGCAAGGCGGCGGCCACGGAGCAGAAGTCGCTGTTTGAGTAGCTGTCCGGCCGCGTG
>JBJTAA010000158.1:0-2352 GCA_046090525.1 Planctomycetota bacterium | reverse complement strand
TCGCCCAAGCCGGGAAGCGGGGCGTATGCAGCAAGTGCAGGACCCCGGTCATCATTCCGGCTGCGGACGGGGCGCCGGCCGCGCGACCCGATGCCGCCGAGACAGCGACCCCGCCGCCTGGCGAGCCGGAACCGGAGGCTTCGCCCCCCGCGATCGGCCCGCCCGATGAAATCCCCGTCGCCACGGACGAGGCGGGCGTCCTGTCGCTCGACGTTCCGGAGCCGGCGACCGGTGCCGCGCCGGAGAACTGGAACTTCATCGGCGAGCCGGCGCTCGAGCCGGCAGTTGGGGCCGCTGAGCCGGTCTGGCCGTCGAGCCCGCCGGCAGCCGGCAGCGAGGGGGGCAGCCCGATCGCCCAACTCGTGGCGCGACTGTGGGTCGAGCGGAACCACGGCGGCAAAATCGAGCTGCACCTCGACGGTGGGAGCGTGATCACGCCCGAGTGGTACGACGCCAACTGGTCGCGGGGCACCCACGGGCTGTTCGCGAGCCAGGCGGCCGATGGCTCCGTGACGCTCACGGCCGTGGCCTGGGAGACCGTGCGGAAGGTCGTCGTCCGGCAGCTGACCGAGGTGCCCGACGACATGTTCACCTGAGGCGAGCGCCGCTCGTCGGCTCACTCGTCCTCGTTGATGTCGCCCTCGGTGATCATCGTGAAGCCCCGGCTCGCGAGGGTCTCGAGGCCCATCTCGGTGTTGTCGACCATCAGGGCCACGGCGGGCCGACCCCGAGGGCGGACGAGGATCGGGTAGGCCTGGATGATGTTCACCTCGGCCTGCAAGAGCGCCGTGCAGATCCGCAGCAGGGGCTGGTGATCGTCGGGGAGCTCCACGCCCAGGAGGTCGCTCTCGATCAGGGCCAGCCCGGCCCGCTCCAGGATCTCGCGGCCCTGTTCGGGATGGCTGAGCAGGAAGCGGACGAAGGCGCACTCGCCCGAATCGGTGATCGACAGGGCGACGATCCTCACCCGCGAGCCCTCGAAGCGCCGCACGACCTCGAGCAGCTGGCCCACCTTGTTCTCGAGGAACACGGTGAACTGCCGGAGCGTGGGCCAGTTCCGCCCCCGGGCCGTCGCGAAATCGACGCCCGTACCCTCGCCAGCGTCGCCCAGGCTCACGGGGATTCTCCGGGATGGTGTCGGGGTGCGGGCGGCGGAGGCCGACGGGCCTCTCTGTCGCCTGCCGTGAGGGCAGGATAGAGTCTCGCCTTTCGCCCGGTCAATCCGAGGCCACTCCCCGGAGCCAGCCATGCCCGACGTCCACGAGATGGAGATCCGCGTCCGCTACCAGGAGACGGACGGTCAGCGGCGGGTGCATCACTCCAACTTCCTCACCTACTTCGAGATGGGCCGCACCGAGATGCTCCGGGCCCACGGCCACAGCTACCGCGACTTCGAGGACGCCGGGCTCTTCATGGTGGTCAGCGAGGCCCGCTGCCAGTATCACGCGGCCGCGGAATACGACGACCTGCTGCTGCTGCGGACCCGCGTCGAGAAGGTGGGGGCGGCCCACATCAAGCATGCCTACGAGGTGATCCGGGGCGACCGGATTCTCGTCACGGGCTCCACCACGGTCGTGTGCGTGGACCGCGAGGGCAAGGTCCGCCGGCTCCCCGACTGGATGCTGGCCTGAGCCGGATCACTCGCCGATGTCCTCGGCCCAGAGGCTCGGATGCCGCTCCATGAAGAGCCGCATCAACTCGATGCACCGCGGATCTTGGAGCACCTGGAGCGCGACGCCGCGGGAGGCCAGGAGCGCCTCCTCCCCCATGAAGGAGCGGTTCTCGCCGATCACGACCCGCGGGATCCGGTAGAGCAGGATCGCTCCGGTGCACATCGGGCAGGGAGAGAGCGTCGTGTAGAGCGTGCACTCGCGATAGAACGACGCCGGCCGCCGGCCGGTCCGTTCGAGCGCGTCCATCTCGCCGTGCAGGATCGCGCTGCCCTGCTGCACCCGCCGATTGTGGCCGCGGCCCACGATCTTGCCGTCGTGCACGACGACGGAACCGATCGGGATGCCCCCCTCGGCCAGCCCCGCCTCCGCCTCCTCGATCGCCGCCTGCATGAACGGATCCATCGCGTCTGCTCCTCGTGCCAACCATCGAACACCGGCCCCGAAGGTACCAGTTCACGGCCGCAGGGGCCGGCGAATTCCGCGGGCAGGATAGGCCTGCAACGACGGTTGGCCCCGCGAGGGGTCGCCCGTGCCAATCGAGCCGGCCTTGGCAGCGAGCGAAGGCAGGATGCCGAGAGCGAGCTGGCACGGAGTGAGCGAAGGGCAGGATGCGCGGCGCGCACGTCCGACGTGATTCGGTCACGGCGTGACCGGGATCCTGGAGTGGACTGCGAGGGGC
>JBJTAA010000157.1:0-5214 GCA_046090525.1 Planctomycetota bacterium | reverse complement strand
GCTAGGCGACGCCTCGACCCGTGGCAGCGGGATTTCATCCCGCTGAGTCCGGGCCGGGCAGGAGATAGCGGCCGGGCGTTGACCGGGGTGGAGGCCGGACTCCGCGGGTTGGAAACCCGTGGCCACTTTTTTTGGGGGAGGACGCGAGGCGACGCCTCGACCCGTGGCAGCGGGATTTCATCCCGCTGAGTCCGGGCGGGGCAGGTGATGGCGCCCGGGCGGTGAACGGGGTGGCTCACGCATTCCACGGGTCGATAGACCCGTGGCCACTTCTGGAGGTCCGCCTCGGCGATGACGCCGCCCCACGGGTTATAAACCGGTGGCCACTTTGTGACTCCACGGCCCCTCCAGGCTCCATCCCATGCTCCCCGCAACCCACGACTGGCTCGACGGCCTGCGTGCGTTCGCGGCCGCCCACCGCGTCGAAAAACCCCTCACTGCCACCGGCTCACCGGCCCAGCAGGCGGCCGAACGGATGATCCTGGCCGCGCAACTCTCGACCTGGCTCGACGGGAGCGAGGCGATGTTGAACGCGCGGGCTGCGAGGCTGCCCTCCGAGGCAGGTGCCGACCCCGATCCGGCGATCGTCATCACGACGTCGCCCGTGGGCATCGCCGTGGCGGAGGAGCAGCTCGCACGCGGCAGCCTGCCGGCCCGGGCGCTCGCCGGGCGTGCGACCGCCGTCACCGAGCTCGAATACCGCCTCTGGTGCATCCGCCATCCCGACGACGGCCATGCCCGCCACATCAACATCTGGAACTGGATCAAGACGAGCGTCCCGCGGCAGCGAGACGCCGAGTTCGCCCGGCATCCGCTGGCCGAGGGCGAGGCCTACTGGCTGCACCGGGCGGGCATCGCCGGCGCCGCGACGGCCGACCGCCGCGATTGCCACCTCTGGAAGTGGAATGGCCGTCAGGCGTCGCTGCTCGAGGCCTTCGTCGCCGAACGGGGCGTGTCGGAGCTGACGTGACCCCTGCCGTCGGGCGGGACGGATTGCGGTTTTTTCCCGGTTCCGGTAGCGTTTTCAAAGCTTCAGCCCCGCCCGTCGCCGCTCAGGCCACATGCCTCCCCGCATCCTTCTGACGACGACCTCGTTTCAGGACACGCCCGGGGAGCACCACCGCCGACTCGCGGCCACCGGCTGGGAGATCGTGACCGCCCGCGGCCCGCTCTCCGAGGCCGACACGCTCGCCGCCGTGGGCGAGGTCGACGGCTTCATCTGCGGCGACGACGCGATCACCCGGCGGGTGCTCGAAAAGGCCCGGCCGCGACTCCAGGTGCTCTCCAAGTACGGCATCGGCGTCGACAAGATCGACGTCGCCGCCTGCACCGAAATGGGCATCCCGGTCTTGTTCACGCCGGGCGTCAACCACACGACCGTGGCCGAGCACGCGTTTCTGCTGCTCCTGGCCCTGGAGAAGAACCTGCTCTTCCACTGTGACTCGACACGGAACGGGGGCTGGAAGCGCCAGACCGGCCACGAACTCCTCGGCAAGACGATCGGCATCGTCGGCCTGGGGCGGATCGGCCGCGAGGTGGCGACCCGGGCCAGGGCGTTCGGGATGCGGCCGGTGGGCTACGACGTCTTCTGGGACGAGGCCTTCGCCGCGGAGCAGGGGGTCGCCCGGGCCGCCACGCTCGACGAACTCTTCGCCGCGAGCGACTACATCTCGCTCCACACGAACCTCACCCCCGAGACCCGCGACCTGGTGCGGGCGGAGACGATTCGCCGCATGAAGCCGGGCGTGATCGTGATCAACTGCGCCCGGGGGGAGATCGTGAACACGGCCGACATGGTGGCGGCCCTCGAGTCGGGCCACGTGCGCGGCTACGGCACCGACGTGCTCGACGCCGAGCCTCCGCCGCCCGATCACCCGCTCACCCACCATCCCCGTTGCATCGTCACGCCCCACGTCGGCAGCCGCACCTGCGAGAGCGTCGAGCGGCAGGCGCTCGCGGCGGTCGAGAACCTGGTCCGGGCGATGCACGGCGAGAAGCCGCTGGCCCAGGTCAATCCGGAGGTCGCCGTGAGAAAGGTCGTCTGAGGTGGCCGAGACGTTTCACGTCGTGCCGACCGCGGCTCACGAGGCGCTCGTGACGGCCGCCTACGAGAAGCGGGGCTTCGACGCGACCGAAGCCTCCCAGGCCGCGAAGCTGGCGACCGCCGCCACGCGGCACGGGATCCGCACCCACAACGCCATCAAGGCCCTGCACCTCGACGACCTGTTCGGCTCGAAGGCCGGCGGCTGCACGCCCCGGGCGCAGATCCGCAAGCTGCCGTCGCGGTTCGACGCCTGCGAGATTTGGGATGCCCGCCAGAAACTGGGGCAGGCGGTCGCCTGGGAGGCGATCGAGACCTGCATCGCCCTGGCCGATCGGCACGGCACCGGCACGGTGTCGGTGGACAACGCCTTCCACTACCTGTGGGGCGGCGGGTACGTGATGGAGGCGGCCCGCCGCGGCTACATCGCCTACACCAACTGCACGGCCTCGCTGGCGGAGGTCGTGCCCTTCAAGGGCGTCTTCCCCACGCTCGGCACGAATCCGCACTCCTGGGGATTTCCCACGACCGAGGCGGTCGGGTTCCCGGTCGTGATCGACTGGGCCACGAGCGTGATCGCGATGGGCCGGGTGCAGCAGCTGTTGCGGGAAGGCAAGCCGCTGCCACCCGACGCGGCGGTGGATGCCGAGGGGAAGCCCACCACCGACCCGGCGAAGGCCAAGTCGCTGCTCCCCTTCGGCGGGCACAAGGGCTTCGGCCTCGCACTCATCAACGAGCTCGTGGCCGCGCTGATCGGCGGCTCGCTGCCGACGATCCGCAGCCGGGGCACGGGCGGCCCGGGCGAGAAGCACGGCTGCGCCTTCTTCTTCCAGGTGATCCATCCCGAGGCGGTGAGCGCCGGCGCCTTCGCCGGCGGCCGCTCCCAGGCGGCGAACGTCAAGGCCGTGCTGGCCGACATCCTCGGCCATGGCAACGAGGCCTGCCTGCTGCCGGGCGAGCCGGAGGCCAGGGCCGCCGCCCGCTCCGACGCGGCGGGGGGCCTGCTGTTCTCCACGGCCGAGGTCGAGGCCCTCAGCGAGATCGCCCGCGAGGCGGGAATCCAGCCCTTCGACGTCTCCACCCTCCCCACCGCGTGACCCCATGTCGCTGCCCCTCAAGCCCGCCGGTTCCTGCGCCTTCGACGAGGTCTCGCTCGGCGAGATCATGCTTCGTCTCGATCCCGGCGAGGGGCGAATCCGCACCGCCCGCCAGTTCCACGCCTGGGAGGGAGGGGGCGAATACAACGTGGCCCGGGGCTTGAGGAAGTGCTTCGGCCTCAAGACGGCGGTGGTGACGGCGCTCGTCGACAACGAGGTCGGCCACCTGATCGAAGACTTCATCATGCAGGGGGGCGTGGCGACCGACTTCATCCTCTGGCGGGCCGACGACGGCATCGGCCGCACGGTCCGCAACGGCCTCAACTTCACCGAACGCGGCTTCGGGATCCGGGGCGCCGTCGGCGTGCCCGACCGGGGCAACACCGCGGCCAGTCAGCTCAAGCCGGGCGACGTCGACTGGGAGCACCTCTTCGGCACGCTCGGCGTCCGCTGGTTCCACACCGGCGGCATCTTCGCCGCCCTCTCGGAGACGACGGCCCGGGTGGCCATCGAGGCGGTGACCGCGGCCAAGAAGCACGGCACCATCGTCTCCTACGACCTGAACTACCGCCCCAGCCTCTGGAAGAGCATCGGCGGCCTCGACAAGGCCCGCTCCGTCAACCGGGAGATCGCCCGCTTCGTCGACGTGATGATCGGCAACGAGGAGGACTTCACCGCCTCGCTCGGCTTCGAGGTGGCGGGCGTCGATCACGCCCTGTCGGCGATCGAGGCCGACGCCTTCAAGGCGATGATCGCCACCGCCGTCAGGGAGTATCCGAACTTCAAGGTGGCCGCCACCACGCTCCGGCGGGTGATCACGGCGACCAAGAACGACTGGAGCGCCATCCTCTGGCACGGCGGCTCGTTCTACGACAGCCGCCGCTATGCCGAGCTCGAGATCCTCGACCGGGTGGGCGGGGGCGACAGCTTCGCCAGCGGCCTGGCCTTCGGGTTTCTCGAGTTCAACGATCCGCAGAAGGCCGTCGACTACGGGGCCGCCCACGGCGCGCTCGCCTCGACCACGCCCGGCGACACCTCGATGGCCACCCGCGCCGAGGTCGAAAAGCAGATCAAGGGGGGCGGGGCCCGGGTGGTTCGCTGAGTGCGCCCCAGGAGTCCGGTCACGCCCCAGGAGTCCGGTCACTCCGTGACCGGATCACGCAGGACGTCGCGTGTCGCACCGCGGATTCGGGGCCGGCGGTGATCCTCTCCGCGCCTCCGGCGATCGCTACGACCGGCCCGGGGACGATGGCTCGCCTTTCGGTTGCCGCGTATCGCCTGCGGCTTGTGCGAGTCTCACCGACCGACCCCGCCGAAAGCATCTCGGCATCCCGGCCACGCCCCAGGAGTCCGGTCACTCCGTGACCGGATCACGCTGGACGTCGCGTTCCACACCGCGGATTCGGGGCCGGCGGTGATCCTCTCCGCGCCTCCGGCGATCGCTACGACCGGCCCGGGGGCGATGGCTCGACTTTCGGTTGCCGCGTATCGCCTGCGGCTTGTGCGAGTCTCACCGACCGACCCCGCCGAAAGCATCTCGGCATCCCGGTCACGCCTCAGGAGTCCGGCTACGCCCCAGGAGTCCGGTCACTCCGTGACCGGATCACGCAGGACGTCGCGTGTCACACCGCGGATTCGGGACCGGCGGTGATCCTCTCCGCACCTCCGGCGATCGCTACGACCGGCCCGGGGGCGATGGCTCGACTTTCGGTTGCCGCGTATCGCCTGCGGCTTGTGCGAGTCTCACCGACCGACCCCGCCGAAGGCATCTCGGCGTCCCGGCGAACTGGCACGGGCAACTTCTCGCAGTCCTCGACAGTTCCCGGCCGATGCCTATGATTCGCCGATTTCCGGTACGTGGCCGCCGATAGGAGGTTGCCGATGACGTGGTTCTGGCTCGCCGTGGGACTCGGGATTCTGACCGCAGGGGCGGAGGTGCTCGTCCGCGGGGCCGTGGGGCTGGCGGCGGCGGCGCGGATCTCGCCGCTCGTGGTCGGCCTGACGGTCGTGGCCTTCGGCACGAGCGCGCCCGAGTTCGTGGTCAGCCTGCGGGCCGCCCTCATGGGCCAGTCGGAG
>JBJTAA010000156.1:0-3218 GCA_046090525.1 Planctomycetota bacterium | reverse complement strand
ATCCGCTCCCAGCCGGCCGCAGCGGCGAGCGCCAGTTCGGCCGGCGTGAAGCCCCCTTCCGGCCCGACGAGGCCGATCACCTCGGTCGCGGTCGGCCAGTCCGCCGTGTCGAGCGAAGCCCCGCCGGGATCGGCGACGAGGCCGATCGCGGCAGCCGGCTTGGCCGCCACGATCTCCGCCACCGTGGCCGGCATCCCGATCGCCATCAGCGTGTCGCGGCCGGACTGCTTCGAGGCCTCGATCACCCCCCGCTGCAGCCGTTCGAGCGCGGCCGGCGTCGCCTCCGCCACGCCCCGCTCGGTGACGAGCGGCACGAGGTTCGCCACGCCCAGTTCGGTCAGTTTCTCGACCAGCCATTTCTGCCGCTCCCCCTTGGGAAGCGCCACGGCCACCGTCAGCACGCGGCCACCCGGCGCCTCGACCCGGGGCTCGCCCGTCGCGAGTTCGACCTCGGCGCGGCCGATCGCCGTCACCCGCGCCGGCCACGAGCGACCGTGGCCGTCGAAGAGGACGACCGTGTCGCCCACCCGGGCCCGCAGCACCCGGGCGAGGTGCCGCGCCTCGTCGCCGTCGAGCACGGCGCGGCCGCCGGCGGGCGGAGTCGTGATGAAGAACCGTTCGCTCATCGGGAGACATCGTTCGAGGCCGCTCGTGACGCCGGCGAAAGGGGCGGAAACCGCGGTGGTTTTCGTCCTGACCCGCGGCACCGGCGTCGCTACACTCCGCCGCATGGTACGTGATGGCGACGCGACCGCACCGCCTCCCTTCTCGGGGCTGCTCGAGCCGGCCACGTTCTACACCGGCCCGGCGCAGGACGAGGCGCTCGCCAGGCTCGAGTGGTTGGTCGCGGAGCGGCAGCGGTGCGGGCTGGTGGTCGCCGCGGCCGGCCTGGGCAAGAGCCATCTGGCGGTCACGGCGGCCCGGCGACTCGGCGGCCTGGCGGCCGAGGTCGCGGTGCTCTCGCTCGCCGGCCTGGCCGACGGCGAGTGGCTCGAGTTGCTCCTCGATCGCCTCCCGCTCGATGCCGCCAGTCGGGCCGAGCCCGTCCGTCCCTGGCTCAAACTCGAGAACCGGCGCCGCGAGAACACCCTGATGGGGCGGCCGACGGTGCTCGTCGTGGATGATATCGACCGCGGGCCGAGCGACGCCCGCGACGGCGTCGCCCGCTTGGTGTCGGCCGCGGAGCCCCGGTTCGGCACGACCGCCATCGTGGCGATCGCCAGGCCCGAGGGACTGCCGCTCGTGCCCGACGCCATCCGCCGGCGGGCGGCCGTGCGGATCGACCTGCCCGCCTGGACGGCCGAGGACGTGGCCGGCTACCTCGCCTGCGACCTCGCCCGATCCGGCCGCCCCGAGGGCATCTTCTCGCCGGCCGCCGCGGCCACGATCTGCCGCTTCGCCGGCGGCGTGCCCGAGGTGATCCGCCGGCTCGCCCACCTGGCGCTTGCGGCCGCCGATGCGGAAGGTCTCGAACTCGTCGAGCCCGCCATGGTCGAGCAGGTGTGGCGCGAGCTCTCGCCGCCGGAGGACTCGGCGGCAGGCGCCGGCAGCGACCCCGACGACGCGGTAACGCAGCCACGCTTCAAGGCCGTGCGCCGGCTCTGGGGCTGAACCCCGACGAACGCCGGCGCGGGGCCATCGCACCCACTCGAGCGCACGGCGGGTGGGCTACTTCCGGATCGCGGCGATCGCCTGCTTGGCGGCAGCCGCGACTTCCTTGTTCTTGTCCTTGGCGGCCCGTTCGAGCGCCGGGAGCGCCGACTTGGCCGCCGGTCCCATGGTGGCCAGTTCCTTCGCGGCCCGGGCCCGCTTCTCGGGCGACTTGTCGCCCAGATCCTTGGCCCACTCCTTGGCCATCATGTTGCCGAAGCCCTGCGGCCCCTTGGGACGCTTGGCGCGGCCGCGGCCCGAGGCATCGGAGCAGCCGGCCAGGATCGAGACGGGAACAAGCAGGCCGAGGAGCGTGCGTCGCCTCATCATGGGCCGGAGCCTCCTTGGAAGCCGGAGTTGACGGTGGTCGCGGTGGGCCATCACCGCGGAAGGGCATGATGGTAGCACTCGCCACCGGCCCGCGGAACCGCCCGGGAGCCGTTTCGGCACCCGCCGCCGTCGCGTACACTCGACGCGTTTCACGAGTCCACCGAGGAGAGCCCTGTGGGCCGACCGGCTGCCGCCACCCCACGCCGCATCGTCGCGATCTCACCCGACGACGGCACGGCGATCGACCTCCGGAATCCTGCGGTCGCCGCGGCGCTCTCGTGGCTCGTGCCCGGCCTGGGCCAGCTGTACCAGCGCCGGTTCTTCAAGGGCGGGATCTTCATGGCCACGCTGATGGGCACGCTCTTGGCCGGCCTCTGGATCGGCGGCGGCCGCGTCGTCTATGCGTCGTGGCGACCGGCCGAGAAGCGGTGGGCCCTGCTCGGCCAGGCGGGCATCGGCTGCGCGGTGCTGCCGGCGCTTCTGCAGTCACAACTGGTGAACGGCCCCGTCGGCCAGCCGCTGGCGAATCTGCCCTGGTTCGCCCCCCCGCTCATCCGCGGCCAGCGGGTCTCCGAGGCCTACGCCGAGCAGCTCGCCGCCACCGATCCCGACATCGACGCCGACGACTTCCGGCGGCAACCGGGGGGCGGCCTGCGGTACGAGCCGCGGCAGCCCGGTGGGCAGCTCTCCCTGTGGCACCAGCGGCTGGGCCGGTTCTTCGACATCGGCACGCTCTACACGCTGCTGGCCGGCCTGCTCAACCTGCTTGTGATCTACGACGCCTGGGCGGGCCCGATGCGGCCGGCGGCAGACGACGAGGCCGGCGCTGAAACCCCACCCGATGCCGGGCGCCGTGCGTCCCGCTAGACGAACGCCGCCTCGGCACGGTAGACACATCGAACGGTGGGTCGGCTTCGCCAGCCGTGGGCGGAGTGACTGAGCCGACGCCGCCGTACCTCGGAATGGAGTCTGAACGGTGATGGTCGACGGCTTGCTGCTCGCGTCCGCGTGGTCCCTGCCGCTCGTGGCCTCGTTCGCCGACCGCGTGCCCGGCATCTTCTTCGGCCTGCCGCTGTTGGCTCTGGCGAGCCTGATTTTCGCGGCGACGCACCACGAAGACCCGGCCGCCATCGGCCTGGCCACAGTCCACTGGACGGTCTGGCTGGGCGGGATTCTCGGCCTCGTGTTGGCGGCCGTGCTGCTGCTCGGCTGGGTCAGTTAGAGCGCATCCGAGTTTG
>JBJTAA010000155.1:0-9285 GCA_046090525.1 Planctomycetota bacterium | reverse complement strand
CCAGGAAGAACGGGCTCACGTCGCGCAAGGCAATGCCCTGCATCACGCTCGAGGTGAGCGTGTTGATCACCGGCGCGAGCCCGAACACGACCGGCATCAACGTGAACGGCTTGCCGCCGAGGGTGAAGGCCAGGATGGTGCCGAGGGCGCCGATCGCCCCGAGCGACCCTCCCGCGAGGCTCCAGAGCACACCGCCGAGATTCCAGCTGCCTGAGTCGCCCAGGGGGCTCAGGAGCGCGAGCGGCACGAGCACCGCGATCAGGAAGTAGGCCAGGCCGATGCAGAGGAGGGGCCGGAGTCGGCTGCCCTTCATCGCCATCTGGCCGCGGTGCAGCACGGGCCCGTAGGCACCCCAGCAGCAGATCGTGAGCGCCACGGCCAGGAGCACCTCGACGAATCGCTCCGTCCGCTTCTCGATCACCTTGGCAGCCTTGCCGGCCGCCGTCTCGTCGGTCTGGGGGGCGGCGGCGTCGGCCTGCTGGGTGGCGGCAGGCGGGGCTGCCGCCGGGGCCGGCTGGGGCTTGAAGACGAGCACCGTCACGGCGCCTGTGATCACGAGCAGCAGGCCCGCGAGGAAGGGAGCCTTGAGCTGGTCGAACGCGCGGTTGAGGAAGGCCGAGAGCAGCGTGTTCACCACCGGAGCGCCGCCGAAGACCAGCGGCATCACGTAGATCGGCCGCCCGCCCGCGGTCAGGGCGAGGATCACGCCGAGCGCGCCGAGCGCTCCGCAGGCGCCTGCCAGCAGGCTCCAGAGCACGCCCATCATCGTCCACGAGCCCTTCTCGCCGCCCCGCGCGAGAAGCGCTGCCGGCACGATCACGGCGATCAGGAAGTAGGCCGCCCCGACGCACATGAAGGGCCGCAGCGCCGAGTGCATCGCCTCGCGGCCGACGTGCAGCACCGGGCCGTACACGCCCCAGCAGAGGGCCGTGAGCGCGATCGCCGCGAGCATGCCGACGAACTGCGTCATCGAGGGGCCTCCGGGGAGCGGGTCATTCGAGTGCGGCAGCATACCGGATGAGGTTCCGGCGGGAGGGGGACGCCCGCCGGCTTGGAGCCCGGTTCCGCCGGAACCGGGGGCATGGTTGACGCGGCGTCCAGTGTGATCCGGCCACGGCGTGACCGGACTCCTGGGAAGGCGGCGTCCAGTGTGATCCGGTCACGGCGTGACCGGGCTCCCGGGGCCGAACCGGGCGAAGAGATCGAGCGTGGCGTGGCCGACCTCGTCGACCGTCACCAGCCGCAGGCAGTCGTGGTGGCCCAGCGGACACTCCTTCTTGCCGCAGGGGGAGCAGGCCAGGTCGCGACGGATCTCGACGCAGCGGTCCGGAGCGGAACGGCCCAGCCGCGGATCGGTCGGGCCCAGGAGCGCGACGGTCGGCACGCCGAAGGCCGCCGCGATGTGCCGCGGGCCGCTGTCGCTCGACACGGCCAGGCTCGCCTGCGCGAAGATCGCCTTGGAGAGGCCGATCGGCAGGTCGGGCACGTCCTGGAGGCCGGCGACGGCCGGGTGGGCCGCCTGCGTCACCACCTCGCGGGCCTGGTCGCGGTCGCCGGGGCCGCAGTGCACGACCACCCGCGGCTCCGGCAGCCGTTCGACCAGCCAGCGGGCCAGCGCCGCGAGCTTGTCGCTGCCCCAGGCCCGCGCCGCGCCGTTGGAACTGTTGTCGTTGAGGACCACGAGCGGGCCGCGTCGGCCTGGAAACAGCCGGGCGAGCACGGCCTCCGCCGCCACCCGGTCGTCCGGCGTGGCGACGAGTTCGACGTCGAGTGGACCCGACGGCACGCCGAGCGCGGCGACGATGTCCATGCAGGCCCGCGGGGGCGGCACGATCTCGGGCCGGCCCCGGTCGTCGCGGTAAGGCGGCACCGTGTCGGTGAGGAGCCAGCGCCGCCAGTGGCCCGCCGCGCCGACCCGCCGTCGGGCCCGGCCGCGCCAGGCCAGGAACGCGGAGGAGAGCGAGTTGGGAAAGATCACGGCGACGTCGGGCCGCGCCGTCCGCAGCGCCCGCGCGGCGGCCGCGAACGATGCGGCCGGGTCGCGGCGGTGCCGATCGTAGGAGATCGTGTCGTCGAGCCAGTTCGTGCCGGCCAGCAGGTCGGCGACGACCGGCCGCATGACGCCGGTGATTCGGGCGGTCGGGAACTGGCCGCGGAGCGACCGCAGGGCCGGCGTGGCCATGACGGCGTCGCCCACCCAGCGCGGCATGATGACGGCGATGTGCATGGCCACACCGTAGCGACTGCCCGGCCGCCAAGGCAAAGAGAGCTTGATCGACGGGATTTCCATCAGTGGCCCGTGACGCAGCGAGGGGTCGCCCGTGCCGTGGAACCGGCCTTGCTGACGAGCGAAGGCAGGGAGGCCGAGAGCGAGCCAGCACGGAGTGAGCGGAGGGCCGGAGGCCCGGAGCGAACGCCCGGCGACACGGCACGGGCGACCCCGGCCCACTGGGTGTCAACGCCAAGTGCCACGCACGTTTTCTCGGCCCTGGCCACGTGCGGTCGGCCGCCAGGGCGGCGCCGATCGTGGCGGGTCATTCCGCCTGCGGCCGCACGGGGATCACGCCCTTGGTCGCGGCCACCGCGGCAGCGACGAGGGCGGCCAGCAGCGACGCGGCGCAGGTGGCCGCGATCCAGGCGACCGGCAGCCGGGCCTGGCCACTGGCGAGCGCCGGGGCCACGGCGAGCAGTGCCGCCGCGATGCCGGCCACTAGCCCGAGGCCCACCATCAGCAGCGTCTCCAGCACGAGCATCCCGCGGACGCGGCCGACCGTGAAGCCGACGGCCCGCATCACCGAGAGCGGTCCGATCCGCTCGAGCGCGCCTTGCAACTGCACGGCCGCCACGCCGGCCGTGCCCAGGAGCAGGCCGAGCGTGCCGAGCGCCTGGAAGCCGGCCAGGAAGGTGTTCTGGACCGCCTGCAGGCTGGCCAGCCGCCGGGCTGTCGGGGTGATCGTGGTGCCGGCGTCGGCCCAGGCCGCGGTGAGGGCCGCGGCCACGTCCGGCCGCTGCGCCGCGGTCACGGCCGAGGCATCGACCAGAGCCATCCCGTATCCCGAGCGGTCGGGGAAGACTCGCTCGAAGTCGCGTTCGGTGACGATCACCGCCCCCTGCAGGATGCCGGGCTCGAGCAGCCCCACGATCCGAAACCGCACCGGTCGGCCGGCGTCGTCTGGCAGCGTGAACTCGGCGCCCACGCCGCCGAGCTTGAGGCCCCATTGGGCCGTGGCCTGGTCGAGGATCGCGGGTACCGGCTCGGCGGCCGTGGCCGATCGCGCGGCATCGGCGGAGCGATCGAGCAACGTCCAGGGGCTGGCGTCATCGCCTTGTGGCAGCGGCGCGTGAGCGACGAAGGTGAACCCGCCCCGGCGCACGAATCCCGGTCCGACGCCGATGACCGTCGGCCGGAGTGTCGCGTAGAGGTTCGTGCAGGCCGCGTCGTCGCCGCCGCTCGTGCGCAGCCGGGCGATCTCGCAGGCGGCGATGAGTTCCTGCTGCGCGGTCGAGAGCCCGAGACCGCTCCGCACGTCGGTGTCGGCGGGATCGACGCCGGTGGGAGAGCCGAATGAGACGAGCTCCGTCCAGCCACCGGTGGGCGAGCGGCGGTCGGCGGCGTTCGGGGGCGGCCGCTGGGCGAACGAGGAGACGGCCACGATCAGGAACGCGGCGGTGGCCACGATCGCCGCCACCGAGAAGGCGCGACCGGGCGCGAACCCGAGGTTGCGGAGGGCCAGGCCCGCGAGCGTGCGGGCTGGCGCCGCGGCGGGGCGGCCCACGAGCCAGACCCTCACGGCGGCGAGCAGCCCGGCGAGCGCCGAGAATCCCGCCGCGAAGAAGATCCCGGCCGCCGCCTGCGCCGATTCCCCGCGGCCCCAGAAGCTCACGAGCAGTGCGACGGCGAGTCCTCCGAGCGCGACGCCGGTCGCGACACGAGCGCGGCCCTGACGTCCCGCTTCCGAGAGGCCCCGCTTCAGCAGGCCCAGCGGCGGCAGGCGGCCGACTCGCCTGGCGGCCCACACGAGCGCGACGAGCGAGATGACGAGCGCCGCCCCGGCGGCTGCCGCCAGCGACGTCGCCGCCGGAGCCGCCGCCTCGAAGGCGCGGCCCGAGCCGGCCTCGACCTCGGCGGTCCAGGCGCGGCGCAGCAGGCCCAAGAGCGCCGCGGCCCAGGCCGGGCCCGCGAGCGTGCCGGCGAGCACGCCGGCGGCCGCGGCCGCGCCGCCGACGGCGACGAGCAGCGTGGCGAGCCGCCGCGGTGCAAATCCCACGGCGGCCAGGATGCCCAGTTCCTGGCTGCGAGCCGCCGCGAGCAGCGCGAGCAAGAGCCCGATCAGGAGGAGGCCGGCGATGATCACGAAGCTCGAGAGCGAGAGGAACAGGCCGCCGAAGGGCGTCGAGCCGCGGGCGGCGGCCAGGGCGTCGCTCCGGAGCGGCACGACGCGAAGCCCGAGGGCCGCCGGCTCGAGCGCGGCCGCGAGCCGGGCGGCGACGGCGCCGATATCCCCGACCGTCGCCTGCGGCAGGAGCCAGGCGGTCGTGCCGCCGAATCGGCCCGCGGCCAGCCGCCGCGCCGTCGCGAGCGACACGAAGGCCTTGGGCGTGGGGCCATGCTCTTTCCAGTAGCGATCGTCCTCGTCGTGTGGCGGCGTCGTTCGGACCCGTGCCGGTTCGAAGGGGAAGGGGGGATCCCAGTCGGCGATCGATTCCTCGTCGGTGATCCCCTCGACCTCCGGCACGACGCCGCGGGCCGTGGCCGCTCCCCGCATCTCGGCGATGCCGGTGATCCGGAGTTCGGCGGCCGCTTCGGTCACGCGGCCGTGGACGGTCTCCGGCTCGAAGAATTCGAGCCGCAAGCGGTCGCCGATGGCCACCGGGCGGCCCTGGGCCGCGAGGTCGTCGGCCAGCCAGCGATCGATGATGATGCCGTCGTCGCCCGGCAGCGGCAGCCGATCGCCACGCTCGTCGACGAGGTCGCCCACCGGCAGGCTGGTCGAGTCGATGCCGAGCACCGTGGAGTAGGGGACTCGCGCGGAGGGATCAGCGTCGGCTCCCACCGGGGCGATCGCGTTGGCGAGGAAGGTGAGGGTGGGCTGCCCGTCGAGCGGAGCGAGGATCTCGCTTGCCGCGACGTCGACCGCGGCGGGCAGGATCAGCCGTCGGCTCACGAGCCGCAGGCTCGGCGGGTCGGTCGAGGCTTGCTCGAGCGCGAGGCCATAGTCGGCGAGCGTGGGCTCGAGCCGGGCCTGCAGCCACGAGGCTGGGTCACTCCCGGCGGGCATCCCGACCGCCAACAGCGCGTTGGCCGCGTCGTC
Organism: Planctomycetota bacterium; assembly: GCA_046090525.1. GTDB lineage: Bacteria > Planctomycetota > Planctomycetia > Pirellulales > UBA1268 > QWPN01. The sequence continues at coordinate 3,973 of JBJTAA010000155.1, read as the reverse complement.
GCGGCCGAGGAGCCGACGGGCCTCCGCCAGCGACGTGATCGCCAGGGGCAGCGTGGTCTGCGTGGGTCGCAGCGCGAACTGACCGATGCCCTGGGGCGGCAGGACGGCCGTGACCTCGAGGCGGCGGCCCGTCGAGTCGCCCGAGCGCCGGCCGAGCGGGCTGTCGGCCGGCACGCTCGACGGCCGCGGGAGGCGGATCACGACGGCGTCGCCCGAGGCGAGACCGATGGCCGTGGCGAGCGGCTCGTTGACGAGCACGCCGCCGGCCTCGAGCGGTGGCGGGGCCGGCTCGAAGCCGAGCGCCACCGGGTCGTCGCAGGCCAGGAGCGTGATCCGCGTGGCCGCGCCGTCGCCCCGGGCGGCGATCGCGGGAAGCACGATCGCCGGCACCACCTGCCGCGGGCCGCCCGCGCCGGGCCCGAGCCCCGCGGCGAGTCGGCCGGTGAACAGTTCCTCGCCGAGCACGGCCGCGTCGATCCGACCCAGCCGTTCGACCGCGAGTGCTCGCAGGCCGCCCCGCAGCGCCTCGCCCACGCCGAGCGCGCCGGCGATCGTCGTCGCCACCACGCCGCAGGCCGCCGCCAGCGGGACGAGCTGCGGCCACCACTGCCGGGCGAGTCGCGACGCCAGGCCAAGCCCCGACTCGAGCGGCTCGCGGTCGGCGGCGTTCATGGCAGGAGCCGCCCGTCGACCAGGTGCCGCACGCCGCCGACCTTCGCGGCCAGCGGCTCGGAGTGGGTCACGACCACGAGCATGCCCCCCGCCTCGGCGGCCAAGTCGACGAGCATGTCGGCCACCTCGGAGGCCGACGTCGAGTCGAGCTGCCCCGTCGGCTCGTCGGCGAGCACGAGCCGCGGCGCGAGCACGAGCGCCCGCGCGACGGCGACCCGCTGCCGCTCGCCGCCGGAGAGCTCGGCCGGGCGATGGTCGAGGCGGTCGCCGAGGCCCACCCGCTCGAGCAGGCGTCTGCCGCGGGCGACCGTCTCGCGCGGCACGCGGCCGGCGGCGAGGGCCGGGACGAGCACGTTGTCGAGGGCCGTGCAGCCGGGGAGCAGGTGATGCTCTTGAAAGACGAAGCCGACCCGCCGGTTGCGGAAGGCGGCGCGGGCGGCGGCGTCACCGGCGAAGGGATCGACGCCGTCGAGCCGCACCGTTCCGGTGGTCGGCTCGTCGAGTCCGCCGAGGATCGCCAGGAGCGTGCTCTTGCCCGAGCCCGACGGCCCCATGATCGCCATCCGCGCGCCCGGCTCGAGCGCGAAGGAGACGTGGTGAAGCACCGGCAGCGTGCCGGCACCGGTGGCGAAGGACCTCGAGACCTCGCGCACCTCGAGCATGCCGCCCCCTTCAGGCACCCGCCCGGAAGGGCTCGAGCCGGGCGATGATCTCGTGCGGCACGAGCACCGCCTCGGGCTTGCGGCCGGGATGCATCAGGCAGCGGACGGCCACGATCCGACCGCGGGCCACCGGCCTGCCCTCGTGGCTGAACGCGAAGGCGTAGGTGACGCTCGTGCGGCCGATGGCCTCGACGCTGACGGCGATGTCGATCTCCTCACCGAAGCGCACGGCGCTCACGTAGTCGCACGACGCCGAGACCCGTGGCCAGCTGGCATCGACGCCGGTGGCGTGCCGCTCGACCACCGGCACGCCGGCTGCCCGCAGCAGCTCGTGCTCCGCCGACTCCATCCAGAAGAAGAAGGCGGAAAAATGGACGATCCCGGCCGCGTCGGTGTCGCGGAACTCGACGCGGCGGCGGGTGACGAGCGGAGGCATGGAGGATCCTGCAGACGACGCCCCATCATACGCCGTGGCCGAACCGCGATGCCGTGGCCGCCCTGCGGCGGTGGGTGCCGCCGTCATCCAAGACCCCTTGCGCAAGCAAGGGGGATGACACCCGCCATGCCACACAGCCCCAGTGGCCCGGCGCCACACGGAGTGGTGCGCGTCATCTCCCCGGCTCGCGCCGGGGGGCTTTTATGCGGAGAACGTGCCGCACACCATCACCACGGATGGCCCGGCGAGCGTGTCGTCAGTCTGCGACGTACGGCAGCAGGGCCATGAACCGCGCCCGCTTGATGGCCTGCGTGACGGCGTGCTGGCTGGCGGCGGTGCAGCCGCTCTTGCGGCGGCCGATGATCTTGCCCTGGCGATTGACGAGCTTGCCGAGCAACTCGAGGTCCTTGTAGTCGACGTACATGGGACGCGGCCGCACGCCGTCGATGTAGATGGGATCCCGCTTCTTGACCTTGGGCTTCGGCTTCGCCTTCTTGCGGGCGAACTTGCTGGCCTTGGGACGGGGACCGGCGAAACTCATCGGTAGGTGATCTCGTGTCGGAGTGAACGTGGGGAGCGAACGGGCCGACGCCCGCTCGCCAAGGATGCCAAGAATACCCGAAAAAAAGCGACACGGAAGCCGGGGTTTGGAACCACCGGCTCCCGTGTGAATCGCACGTCAAAAGGTCGGTGCGACGGGATTAGTAGCGGCCGCCGCCACCACCGTAACCGCCACCGCCGCCGCCGTAGCCACCACGGCCGCCACCGCCGCCGCCGTAGCCACCACGGCCGCCACCACCGCCGCCACCCGGTCGCGGAGTCCGCTCACGGGCTTCGTTCACGGTCAGCGGCCGGCCGTTGATCTCCTGCCCATTGAGGGCGGAGATCGCAGCCTGGAGACCTTCGTCGGTCTCCATCTCGACAAACCCGAAGCCGCGCGACCTGCCGGTCTCACGGTCGGAAATCACTTCGGCGCTGCGAACCGCACCATGGGCGGCGAACATTGCCTCCAAATCCTGGGACGTGGTCGACCAAGGCAGGTTTCCCACGTAAATCTTCCGGGCCATAACCCTCAACCTCTCACTGAACTCGGGAGCTGAATCACGGACCAAATCGACACGATCGACCATCGCCGAAACACTGGCTCAGCTCCCCACGGGCCGGAGATGCGGACGAGAGTCTGTCGAACGTGGGTGTTTTTAGCATCTTGGGGCGGAATCCACAACAGCGGGACTGGTCATCGGCCGCGGGATGGGTGCCGGGGAGCCCCGGGCCCCGGCTTACGGAGAAAACAGGGTCGCCGCCCGGCCGCGGCATTCACGGGGCAGACGGCGTGGCGGCGTCCCCGCTCGCCTGCCATTCGCCGCACCAGTCGTCGCCCCCGGTATGTGGCCAGATCCCGACGTGCAGGAGCTTTTCCTGTTCGATGGGCGGCAGGGTAGGGGGCATCCTGCGGCACTCGCCCCAGTCGGGCCCGCGGCTGTCGAACTGCCCCTGCCGCCAGAAGCGGCAGCTGCGGCAGGACTCAGTCCCACGAGGCGAAGCAGGTTCCGGCGATCCGGCATCCATGGTCACGAGTGTAAGCCGCGAACCAACTTTGGAAATCCGGTCTCTCGGCTGCCCGGGACCGACGACGTGTCCGCCGCCGGCGATCGACCGGGGCCTTCGTTCGCCCCAGTGTCCATGCCGGCCAAACCGCGCCGCGGAAGGAACTTGCGCGCCTGCGGCGGCCCGCCACGGTTTCGCCGCATAGGAATGGACCGCGGCACGAAGGCGGGCTCACCCCGATAGTCGGGCGCCCTCGACGCGGTCTGGCCGCCAGTCTTTTTCCGGGAGCGTCTCGTGGGCCCAGCCGGCAGTGATCAGCATGCGGGCGACGGTGAGACCGACGACCGCGAGCTGAGGGACATGATCGAGGCCGAGATCAACGAGGGCGGGCCTCCGCTCGGAGACAACTCAGAGCCCACGGCTCCCGCGCCAGCGTCGGTCGTTCACAGGGTCAACGCGCCTGCGAGCATCGCATGTCGCGAGGGCGCTGCTTCGCGGCCGTGACGAGCGCCGGGGGAAGTCGTGCTGCGACGAATCCGCACCATCGAGTGGGAGGCGATCGCCGGGGTGCTGGCCGCCATCGTGGCCATCGTGCTGCACTTCCTGCACCTGACCGACGTGAACGTGCTCCGCGTGATCACGCTGATCCTGGTGG
>JBJTAA010000154.1:0-3246 GCA_046090525.1 Planctomycetota bacterium | reverse complement strand
GGGTCGAGGCGGCCAGCACGGCGAGGGCGAGGATCGACATCCGAATCAGACGAACCATGGGACGTTCCTTGGGAGTGGCATGGAATCCCGTGAACCGCTTCCTTGCGGCACATCGCCGCCGGAGCCCACGGGCTCTCGAGTTCGACGCTAGTTGCGGACCCCGGCACCAACACCCCGCGCCTGCCGATTTCTGGGGAGGGAAATGGCGTTCAGCCCCTACAACCGGCGCAGCCGGTTCGCCGAATCCCCTCGCCAGGGGTCACGTGGCCGACTAACCGCTCGCCACGCTCGCGCCGGCGATGCCGGATCACGCACGACGCCGCGTCAACTCTGCCCCGGTTCCGGAGGAACTGGGCTCCTGGAGTCGGGGCTCAGAACGCGCCGACCGGAAACGCGAGGTAGGAGCCCCAGGGCCCCACGCCGACGGCCGAGGGGGTCTCGTAGGCATCGGCGAAGGGTGTCGCCGCCACGGGGGGGCCGCGATACGGGGAGAAGGATGGGCCGCCGCCGCGGAGCTCCGACAGCCTCGCCCGTTCGGTGGCGTCGGCCCGCCGCGTCGCCTCCTGGAACCGGCCGAACGACCGCCGAGCGGCGAGCACGTCGTCGTGCGTGCGTTCCACCTCGGCCCGTCTCGCCTCCACCTCGCGCACGGCAGCTTCGAGTTCGGCCGCGGTCATGTCGAGGATGTCCGGCACCCCCCGCAGCACCTCGGCCCGCTTCGCGTCGGACATGACCGCCAGGTAGCGGCCGAGCCAGCCACGGGCATCGCGGGCCGCCGGGCTCTCGAGGACGGCGAGCTTCGCGTCGAGCGTCTCCATCAGATATTCGACCTCGAACGACGACATGGCGGCGACCCGCTCGGCCAGTTCTCCGCGGATGCGGCGGACCTGCTCGGGCGTGTAGACGGGCTGGGCGTCCAGCCAGGCGTTGAACTCGAACATCGCCCGCCGCCAGCGCTCGCTCGCCAGCAGGTGCGCCTTGCGGGCCCGCTCGTCGGCGTCATTCACGGCTGACTGCGTGGTCGACGACGCCCCGGGCCGAGCGGGTGGCTCCGCCGCCACGAGCCCCGCGCCGCCGATGGCGAGCAAGAGGCCGAGCGGCCAACGAGCCCTCGCGCCCGGCCGCCCTCGCTTCGTCCGCGCTCCGCTCATCTGGTTCGCTCCGCTCCCGCTCGCTGCCGCCCAGGCCACGGCATGGGCGTCACGCCCGGGAAAGTCTAGGCCGAACCCGTCGGATCGGCCCGCCGGCGCGGATTCGCTCTTGCCCTGCGGACGAGGCCGACTGCTACCATCTGGCGACACTGCCCGCGGTGCGGGCCGTGCGGATCGTCATTTCCCCGCGGGGACCACCCATGCACGTCGTTCAAGGTTTTCTCTCGCTCGTCGCCCGGCTCATGATCACGGCGATCTTTCTCTCGAGCGCCGTGATGAACAAGATTCCGCAGTTCAGCGGCGTGGCCGAGATGATGGCGGCCAAGGGCGTCCCCCAGCCCAAGATCCTCCTGGCCGGGGCCATCGCCTTTCTGCTGTTGGGCTCGGTCTCGCTGATCCTCGGCTTCCGGGCCCGCCTGGGGGCGCTCCTGCTGCTCGCGTTCCTGGGCGCGGCGACCTACTACTTCCACGCCTTCTGGAAGCTGCCGCCGGAGGAGCAGATGCCCGAGCAGATCGCCTTCATGAAGAACCTCGCCCTGATGGGCACGATGCTCTTCTTCCTGGCCAACGGGTCGGGACCGTGGAGTCTCGACCGCTTGCGGACGGCGAAGGAGGCCGAAGAACCGACCGACGAGGACGCCTGAAGCGGTGGCGAGCGGGAAAGTGCCTCGTCTAGGACTCGAACCTAGAACCCTCTGATTAAGAGTCAGATGCTCCGACCAATTGAGCTAACGAGGCGAACTTCCGATTTTTACCCGCCGGACACGGCGCGGACAAGGGACCGGCCGCGTTGAGGGATTTCGGGGCAGCCGCTACATTTCGCGGCTTCGCGTCGACGGCGTCGAAGGTTTTCGGGCCGGGGACGACGCGGAGACCAGATCCCGGCCAGCTGCGGAGGAGCGTTCTCGATGGGCAGGTTCGACGGCATGAAGGGGCTCGTGCTCGGCGTGGCCAACGATCACTCGATCGCCTGGGCGATCGCCAAGGAGGTGCTCGCCGAAGGAGGTCAGATCGGCTTCAGCCACCTGCCCGACCGGCCCGACGACGAACGGCAGCGCAACCGCCGCCGCGTCTCGCAACTCACCGACCCGGAGCCGGGCGCGAAGTTCCTCGTGCCGATGGACGTTTCCGACGACGCCCAGATCGCCGCCGTCATCGACCGGGCCAAGCAGGAGTTCGGCACGCTCGACTTCGTGGTCCATTCGATCGCCTTCGCGCCGCTCGAGGATCTCAAGGGGGAGACCACCAACTGCAGCCGCGAGGGCTTCCGCGTGGCGATGGAGACGAGCGCCTACAGCCTGCTGGCCGTCGGCCGGCTCGTTCGCGGCATCCTGGCCAAGGACGCCTCGATCCTCACGCTCACCTACTTCGGCGGCGAGAAGGTCGTGCCCGGCTACAACATCATGGGCGTCTGCAAGGCCACGCTCGACGCCTGCGTGAAGTACATGGCCTACGACCTGGGGCCCGCGGGCGTGCGGGTCAACGCGGTCAGCGCGGGCCCCCTGCGGACGCTCGCCGGCCGCGGTGCCGGGGTGGACGACATGCTCGGCCTCTACCAGCACATGTCGCCCATGGGCCGCAACATCACGCACGAGGCAGTGGGCAAGGCCGGCGCATGGCTGCTCTCCAAGGATTCGCTGGGAATCACCGGCGAGATCCTGCACGTCGACGCTGGCTACAACCTCATGTGCTCGCCCGTGCGACTGCTCGACCTCGTGCAGAAGCCGGCGTGAAGGTCGGAACGCCGGAGTCCGGTCACGCCGTGAACGGAACACAGACGACGTCGACGTTCGGTACGCAGGCTCGGGGCTGCCGGTCTCCGTCGCCCGGACGCTCCCTTCGGCCATCCTGGCCTCCGGTCGCTCGATGCTGGCTGCGCTCCGGCATCCTGCCTGCGCTTGCCAGCAACGCCGGCTCCGGGGCACCAGCAACCCCTCGCAGTCCACTCCAGAGATCCGGACATGCCGCGACCAAATCACGTCGGACGTGTGCTGCCGAGACCCTCGATGCTGAGGAGCCGGCCGGGGGCACGCGCAGGAACCGAGGAGCTGTGATTAGCACGCACATGGAAACACCGATGGTATAGGTACTCGCA
>JBJTAA010000153.1:0-5481 GCA_046090525.1 Planctomycetota bacterium | reverse complement strand
CGCGTCGGGAAGGCGATCCCGGAGACCGCGAGCCCCTCGTCGCCGAGCCACTTGCGGATTTGCCGGAGCCCGGTCTGGCTTACCTGGGCCGGATCGAGGCCGGACCGGGCGTCGAGCTCCACGGCGTGGAAGCCGAGGTCGCGGGCCTGCCGGAGGGCCTGCCGCAGGTCACGCGCCAGTGGGAGAGCCGGCACGGAAAGACGGGTGGTTTCCATCGCCGCTGCCTGCCGCCGCCCGCGAACGCTCCGAGACGAGATGCGATCCCCTCGCGGCGGCCCATAGTATCCTCTTCCCCATGGCCACGCTTGCAGACGTCGTTTCCGCCCTCGAGCGGATCGCGCCCCTCCGCCTGGCGGCCGAGTGGGACGCGGTCGGCCTCCTGGTCGCCCCCCGCGGCGGGCAGGTGCAACGCGTGCTCACCTGCCTGACGCTCACGCCGGAGGTCGCGGCGGAGGCCGCCCGCGAACGGGCCGAGCTCGTGGTCACGCACCACCCGCTCCCGTTTCGGCCGATCGGCCGGATCACCCCCGAGACGGGTACCGGCCGCGTGCTGCTCGAACTCGTGGCCGCCGGCTGCGGCATCTGGAGCAGCCACACCGCCTGGGATTCGGCCGCCGGCGGGATCAACGACCGCCTGGCCGCCCTGCTCGACCTCGAGGGGGTCGCGCCGATCGAGGCCGACCGCGACGATCCCCGGATCGGCGTTGGCCGCATGGGCACCTGCCGGGCGGGGGAGAGCGTCGAGGCGGTCGCGCGGAAGCTCGCGGGCCGGCTGGGTGTGGCTGCGGTGCAGTTGGTCGGTGATCGGCATGCTGCGGCCGGCCGTGTCGGCATCGTGTGCGGCAGCGGTGGCGAACTCGTGGGCCAGGTCGCCCGGGCCGGCTGCCGCACGCTCGTCACCGGCGAGATCAAACTCCACGAGGCGTGCGCGGCCCGGGCGGCCGGCCTGGCGGTGGTGGCCGTGGGGCACCATGCCAGCGAGCACTTCGCGATGGCGGAGCTCGGCCGCCGACTCGCCGCGGAACTGCCGGGGATCGATGTCCGCACCGCCCGCGAGGATCGCGACCCGCTCGAGTGGCTGTAGGGCCCGCACGCCGGTTCCCGGCGGGGTCGCGGCCGCGCGTCCTTCCGCGTTCGGCTTTTGATTCGCCCTCAATCGCGGCCTACACTTGCAGGCTTGCCCACGAGTCGCCCCGATGCCCCGCTTTCTCACCGCCCTGCCGGTCTACAACGAGGCGGCTCACGTCGCCTCGGTGCTCGACGAGGTGCTGAAGGTGACGCCCGACGTTCTCGTGGTCGATGACGGCTCGACCGACGGCACCTCCGACCTGCTCGCGGCCCGGGCCCCCCGCCCCGGCGACATCCGCCTGGTGAGGCACCCGACCAACCGCGGCTACGGCGCGGCGTTGGCCACGGCCTTCGCCGAGACGCTCGCCGGCGGCTGGGACGGCCTCGTCACCATCGACTGCGACGGTCAGCACCAGCCGCGGTTGATTCCCTCCTTCGTGGCCGCCGCCACGGCGCCCGGCGGCCCCGACATCGTCAGCGGCAGCCGCTACCTGAAGCGATTCCCCGGCGACAGCCGGCCCCCCGAGGCCCGCCGGCGCATCAACGCCCAGGTCACCGCCGAGATCAACCGCCGGCTGGGGCTTTCGCTCACCGACGCCTTCTGCGGGTTCAAGGCCTACACGCGGCGGGCCCTGGCGGCACTGGAGGTCACCGAGACCGGCTACGCGATGCCGCTGGAGGTCTGGGTGCGGGCAGCGGCGGCGGGGCTCGCGATCGGCGAGTTGGCCGTGCCGCTGGTCTATCTGGACGAGGCGCGGAGTTTCGGGGGCGCGCTCGACGACGCCGAGACCCGCCTCGCCTACTATCGGCGGGTGCTCGACCGCGTGGAGGGGGCCGTGGCCGCTGGCCGGCCGGCCGGCGGCTGAGGGCTGCCGAGCGTTTCGACACCGGCGTTGGCCGGCGCCGCGGGGTTGTGCTACGGTCGGCGGTTTGCCGCCCCGCCGACACCGATCGACCACCAGGCTGTTCGCGCCGATGCCCGCCCGCCGCCGCATCCACGAGCCGCCCGAGCCCTCCGGGGCCCGGCTCGTCGAGCCGCCCATCGTGCCCTCGCCGGGCACCGGCTCGATCGAGGCTCTCGTCGACAACAACCGCCTCCTGCGGGCGGCCCTCGAGCTGCGGATCGGCGACATGCGGCTCCACGAACTCGTCGCCGCCACCCGCCGCGAGGTCCTGATGGTGGCCGCCGAATACACGGGCTCCTACCGGGACGTGACGCGGCCGTCCGACATGGGCGACTGGATCGCGCGGCCGCTGATCGTCGGTGGCCATCAGCCGGAGCTCTTTCATCCGGGCGTGTGGCTCAAGAACTCCGTGCTCGACGCCTACGCCAGGCAGGTGGGCGGCACGGCGGTGAATCTGGTCGTCGACACCGACCGCTGCAGCCGGGCCAGCGTCGACGTGCCGGTGGGCACGCCGGCGGAGGCGCACGTCGAGCCGGTGCCCTTCGATGCCGCTGCGGCCGAGATGGCTTGGGAGGAACGGCCGGTGCTCGACCGGTCGTGCTTCGAGTCGTTCGGCGAGCGGGCGGCGACGCTGCTTGCGCCGCTGGTGCCCGACGCCTTGCTCCGGCGCTGGTGGCCGCTGGTCGTGGATCGCGCCCGCGAGAGCCATCGGCTCGGGCTCGCCATCGCGCAGGCCAGGCACATCGTCGAGGAGCGATTCGGCCTCGAGACCCTCGAGCTGCCCGTGGGCGAACTCGTCAGGCTGCCCACCGTGATGGTGTTCACCGGCTGGCTGTTGGCGCACGCCCACCTGCTCCACGATGCCTACAACGAATCGCTCGCCGCCCACCGCCGGGCGCGGCGGGTCCGCGGCCCCGGTCGGCCGATGCCCGACCTCGCCGTGCGCCACGATGCCGCGGGCGAGTGGATCGAGGTGCCCTGGTGGCTCTGGTCCCGGGAGGACCCCCGCCGGCGTCGCGTCTTCGCCTCGGCCAGCCCCGGGGCGCTGGCCCTCTCCGACCTGGAAACCGTGCGGGTCGAACTGCCGATCGCCCCCGACACGCCCCCCTCGAAGTGGATCGACGCCCTGTCGCGGATGGAGGAGCACGGGATCCGACTGCGGCCCCGGGCGTTGGTGACGACGCTCCTGGCCCGGCTGCTCGTGGCCGACGTGTTCGTGCACGGAATCGGGGGCTCGGCCTATGACTCGATCACCGACGACATCGTCCGCCGGCTCGTCGGGTCCGACCCGCCACGGCATGCGGTCGTCTCCGGCACGCTCCGGCTGCCGCTCGAACAGGTCTTTCCGGGCATCGAGTCGGCCGATCCTGCCGGCGAGCTGGCCGCGGTGCAGCGGACGCTGCGAGACATCGCCTACCATCCGGAGCGGCATCTCGTTCCCGGCGAGGAACTGCCGGCGTCCGTCAGGGATCTGGTGGCCGCCAAGCGGGAGTGTGTCGAGACGGTGCCGACGCCGGCGCTCGCCCGCAGGCGGTGCCATGAGATCAGGTCGGCCAATGCCCGGCTCTACGGCCACGCCGCGAGTCTCGTGCGCACCCTCGAAGGCCGCGTGGCCGGCCTGAAACGGGCGGTCAAGGCCCGGGAGATCCTGTGGGCGCGGACGCATCCATGGTGTTTTTTCCCGGAAAAGATGCTGCGTGAGTTCCTAGTACTGGAAAACGCCTAGAAAAGTCCCTATCTTTGCCGGCCAACGGATTGCATCTGCCACTCCAGGGAAAGGAGGCATCATGCATCGGGCGGACCGTTCCCCGAGCCGGTGTCACACGCGTTCGATCAGCCGCCGGCCGCCCCAGAGGGCGGCCTCGCGGTCCACGGCCCGCGGTGGGGCCGCAGCGACCAAAAAGCGGCCGAAGCCCCGACTTTCAGGACGTTCTGCCCCGTCCGACGCGGCGGCCGCCGCCCAGGCAGCGGCCCCTGCGGAGGGGAGCGGCTCCAAACGCCGCCCGGCCCGCCGGTCGCAGGATGGCGTGGCGGCCGTGAGGCTCGCTCGGGGGACCGACCGGAAGGCCGGCTCGTCGTCCAAAAAAGCGGCCGCCAAGGCCGACCGGGCCGCCTCAGACCTCGTCCAGACCGTGGACATCCGCCCTTCCGGCAGGGTCATCAGCCGCCGGCCCGAGGGGCGACGGCCGCCGGTGCACCACGTGCCGCACCATCCCGTGGTGCCCTTCACGCCGCCGGCCTGGATGCTCGAGGAGTGCCAGATCTCGCCGGCCCGGGCCGGCGAGCAGGTCGAGATTCTCCAGCTGCTCGCGGGCCTGCCGACGCCCCCGACGCGGGCCGAGTTTCACGCCGCGGTGGATCATCCCGAGCATGACTCGGCCAATCGGCTCGTGGCCCGGCTCGGCGGTCGGATCGTCGGCCACGCCGAGATCGTGCCGCGGAGCCTGCTCGTGGGCGCGGAGGCGGTGCCAGGCGCGGTGGTCGACCGCGTCGCGGTGCTCCCCGAGTGCCGCGGCGCCGGCCACGGTCAGCGGCTCGTCAAGGCGGCCGAGGAGCGGATGCGGCAGATGGGCGTCGTCGTCGCCTTCTCGCGGACGCGGATCGCCGCCTCGTTCCACGAGCTCGGCTGGAGCGTGCTGGGCCGCGACTGCGCGACGCCGGGCCGGCCGACCGAGATTCTCGCGCGGCTGCTCGAGGGGCCGCAGCGAATCGGCGAGCCCGTGACGATGCGGCAGTGGCGGCACGTCGAGCTGCCGGCGATCCTGCGGATCTACGCGCAGAATGCCCGCCGCTTCGTGGGCCCGCTCGATCGCGACGAGAACTACGGCCGCTGGCTCGTCAGCCGCGGTGCCTGCGACTCGATCCTCGTGGCCCTCGTGGGGCAGGATCGCTACGAGCTGCAGGAGTCGAGCGCCCGGATCGTCGGCTACTGCATCCAGGCGGGCAACCGCGTGCTCGAGATCATGGCCGACCCCGAGTTCGCCGGCCTCGAGCGGGAGATCCTGGCCCGCGTCTGTGCCGAGGCGATCGAAAACGACCGGCAGCAGATCGTCTACGAATCGGGCGCTGCCGATCCGCTGCACGCGGCGGTGGCGGGGGGCGACGGGCGGGTCACGCAGGGTGACCGGATGATCGTGGCCAAGGTGTTTCGCCCGCAGGCCCTGCTCGAGGCGGTGGCTCCGGCCGTGGCGGAGCGGGTGCTGGCGGCCGGCATTCGGGAGACGGTGGAGCTCGGCCTCGACGCCCCGTCGTTCCGTGGGTCGGTGATCGTGGCCGAGGGCAAGGGGGAGGCGAAGGGCTCGCGGCAGGCGACGGTCCATCCCGGTCGCATCGGCCGCAGCTACCTCAAGCTCTCCGACGACGAACTGGCGCGGCTGCTCCTGGGCCAGAGCGACCCGGTCGAGGCCGTGGCCGCGGGCCGGATGGAGCCGTCGACCCAGATGGCCCAGAAGCTCGCCGGCCAGCTCTTTCCGCGGCAGCCCTTGTGGTGCCCGATGTGGGACGACCT
>JBJTAA010000152.1:0-5845 GCA_046090525.1 Planctomycetota bacterium | reverse complement strand
TCCCCGGGAGATTCGCCGCGCGATCGGCTACATGCCCGACGTGTTCGGGGTCTACGACGACATGCGGGTGGGCGAGTATCTCGAGTTCTTCGCCGCCGCCTACCGGATCGCCGGCCCCGAGCGGCGGCGGGTGGCGGAACGCTCGCTGGAACTCGTCGACCTGGGCAGCAAGCGGGACGAGCTCGTCACGAGCCTCTCCCGCGGCATGACGCAGCGGCTGGGGCTGGCCCGCGTGCTGCTCCACGATCCCGAGGTGCTCCTGCTCGACGAGCCGGCCAGCGGCCTCGACCCGCGGGCCCGGATCGAGATGCGAAACCTGCTCAAGCGGCTGCAGGGGATGGGAAAGACGATCCTCGTCTCGAGCCACATCCTTCCGGAACTGGCCGACATCTGCAATCGCGTGGGGATCATCGAATACGGCAGGCTCCTGGCCTGCGGCGGCGTGCAGGAACTGCTGGCACAGGTCCGCGGCCGGCCGGTGGTGAGGATCCGCGTGGCCGGGCCGCCCGAGGCCGCCGCACGGCTCCTGGAGGGCTGCCCCGAGGCGGCCGGTGTCGAGGTCAGGGACGGGGAGATCTGGGTCACGCTCGCCGATGGAGTGACCGACCACGCGCCGCTCGCCGCCCGGCTGGTCGCGGCGGGTCACGGCCTGCTCGGCCTGCGCGAGGCGGAGGTGAACCTCGAGACGGCGTTCCTCGAGCTGACGCGGGGCTCGCTCGCCAAGCCGGCCGATGGCTAGACTCGACCCTCAGCCGGATGGGCGTGGTTCGGGCGTGCCCCTGCCACGTCTCCGGCCGTTCGCTGCGGCCTTCCGGGGCCTCCGCTCACTGCGTGTCCGCTTCGCTCCGCCATCCATGGCTTCGCTCGCTTCCACAGCCCGGAGACATGGCAGGGGCACCCCCTCACGGGTCCAGAGGCCAACGACGTTCTCAGCTGAAACCGAATCCCCGCTCGTCACGACAAAGAGGTGATTTCATGAACCCTGTCCGTGTCCTGCTCGCAGTCGGAGTCGCGGCGTCGTCGCTGGCGACGACGGTGGCCCAGCCGCCCGCGGTCGAGCCGCTCGTGCCGCCGGCCGCGGCCGAGCATCGCGGTCCGCTCGCCACGCCCGCCGAGGAACTCGGCTACGCGCTCGGCTACCGGATCGGGCAGCGGATCATCGCCGACCACCGCTCGCTCGGCACGCCCCTCGACCCGGCGGCGCTCGGCCGCGGCCTGGCCGATGCCGTTCGCGATGCGCCGCCCCAGCTCGACGAGGCGGGCTTCCGCCGCGTGCTCTCGGCCTTCGAGAAGCGGATGGAGGAGCGGGACAAGGAGATCGCCGCCAAGATGGCGGAGGCCGCCGGCAAGAATCTCGCCGCCGGCCGCGAGTTCCTGGAGGCCAACGGCAAGAAAGAGGGTGTCACCACGCTCCCGAGCGGGCTGCAGTACCAGGTGCTCGTCGCGGGCGAGGGGGCGAAGCCGACGCTCGACGACGTGGTGGAGGCCCGCTACCGCGGCACCCACATCGACGGCACGGAGTTCGACGGCACCGAGCCCGACGGCGAGCCGGCGGCGTTTCCCGTCCGAGGCGTGGTGCCGGGCTGGCAGGAGGCGCTCGTCCGGATGGGGGTCGGGTCGAAATGGCGGGTCTGGCTGCCCCCCGAGATGGGCTACGGCGAGGCCGGCTCCCCGCCCGCGATCGAGCCCAATGAGGTGCTCGTCTTCGAGATCGAACTGGTCGGAATCCGGCCGCGGGAGCGGTAGCGCTACGGCTTTCCGCTCTTTTTCGCCCCGGATCTGCTGATCGTGAGGGTTTTTCGGGCCGGGATCCGACCACAGTCGCCGGCCGCCGGAAAATCTTCCCCAGACTTTCCAGTTGCCTTGAATCGCCTAATCGGCAAACTATCTTCGCTTGATGAGCGGCTCGTCCCCCGGAATGCGTTCGGGAGCGGCGACGTCCGTCGCGGGTCCGGAACCAAGACATTCTCGGGAGATTGATCGACATGGCGCTGCGTCGCTGGATGAAGGTTGCAGGTGTTCTCACGTTCGCCGCGGTGGCGGCGGCGGCCTGTGATGCCCAGGCTGGTTGGCATCACCGTCACGGCAGTTACGGCTCGTCGGGCGGCTCGTCCGGTGGCTCATCGGGCGGCAGTTCGGGCGGCTCGTCGGGCGGGAGCTACAGCTCGTACGGCGGCGGCTCCTCCGGCGGTAGCTACGGCAGCTACGGCTCCTATGGCTCCCACGGCAGCTGGGGCTCGCGGCACGCCTATCGCAAGGCGATGCGGTCCTGGCGGCACTCGAGCCACGGCTCGAGCGGCGGCTCGTCGGGCGGTTCCTCCGGCGGCTACGTGACCTACTCGCACGGCTCGTCCGGCGGCAGCTCGGGTGGTTCGTCGGGTGGCAGCTCCGGCGGCTCGTCGGGCGGCAGCTACGGCTCCTACGGCGGCTATGCCACCTCCAGCTACGGCGAGGGCTACTCGGCCGCCATGCCGATCGAGTCGTACCGCGTGATCGACGAGGTGCCCTCGAGCGTCAGCGGCGAGGTGATCGGGGCGCCCCCGGCCGTTCCGGCCCAGCCCGCCCTCAACGACTCGACGAGCGTGCCCGCCGACGGCGGCCTGCTCGTGGTGAGCGTGCCCGCCGACGCGAAGGTGTTCGTCAACGGTTCGCAGACCACGTCGACCGGATCGCTGCGGCGGTTCCTGTCGCGCGGCCTCGCCTCGGGCAAGACGTACGAGTTCGTCGTGCGGATGGCCGTGGAGCGTGACGGCAAGACCGAGGAGGCCACGAAGGTGGTCACCCTGGCGGCCGGCGATCGGGCCAAGGTGGCGTTCGACGCGGCCCCGGCCGTCGCCAAGACGAGCCTGACCTTGCACGTGCCGGCCGAGGCCAAGGTGTTCCTGGCGGGCAACGTGACCGGTTCGAAGGGTGAGGTGCGGCACTTCGAGACCGCGACCCTGCCGGCCGGCAAGGTCTGGCGGAACTACGAGATCAAGGTGACGGCGGTCGTCGACGGCCGCGAGGCCACGGTCACGAAGGTGATCGACCTCGCCGCCGGCGACACGGTCGAGTTGACGCTCGACCCCGCCGCCGCCCCGGCCGAGGCCACTGCCTCGCTGCGGTAGGCGGCCGGGCGCTCGATTTTCAGGTGCAGTGAAAGCCTCCCGTGCGGCCCGCGCCGCACGGGAGGATGTGTTTTTGGAGCCCGGTTCCGCCGGAACCGGGTCAGCGTTGGCGCAGCGTCAAGCGTGATCCGGGTCGCGGAGCGACCGGTCTCCGGGCCGGAACCGGGTCAGAGTTGGCGCACCGTCAAGCGTGATCGGGTCGCGGAGCGACCGGGCTCCTGAGCTGGAACCGGGGCAGAGTTGGCCCACCGTCAAGCGTGATCCGGTCGCGGAGCGACCGGGCTCCGGGGCCGGTTTTCGGCGCGCAAGACCGTGACCTAGGCTTTCCGGTAGCCCCCGAGGTGTCGCCCGTGCTGCCCCGCACCGATCATGCCCGTCTCCCCCCAGGCCCGGCCCTGCCGCGGCTCGTGCGGCTGCTCGCATCGCTCGCGATCCTGGCCTACCTGGCCGGGGTGATCATCGCGCCGCTCTCGGGGCCGCCCCCGGCGAGCGACCTGTCGCAGGCGATCCTGCAGCCCTTCCGGCCGCTCCTGGGCGCGCTCTATCTGGGCCACGGCTACCGCTTCTTCGCGCCCGATCCCGGGCCCGGGCACTCGATCCGCTGGATCGTCACCATGCCCGACGGCTCCACCCGCAGCGGCACCGTGCCCGATGCCGACCGCGACTGGCCCCGGCTGCTCTACCACCGGCGCTTCATGGTGGCCGAGAAGATCGCGCCGCTCGTGCCGCCGGCCGACGCGCCGGCCGAGATCCGCTCCCGCGCGAAAGCCGATTGGCTGCCGCTCGTGAAGGGAGTCGCCGCCAACCTGCTCCGCACGCACGGCGGCGACCGGGTCAGGCTGGAGATGATCGAGCACTACCTGCCGGGGCCCGAGGAAGTGGCCGAGGGCCGCAGCGGGGCCGACCTGGTGACGCCACTGGGCACCTTCGCCGTGCCCGAGGAGGCTGGGCGATGAACGCGACCGGAACTGCGAGCGTCGGAGCAGGGCAGGGGGGCTTCCGCGGCTGGCTGGCCGACTGGGCCCGGGCCTGGAACGCCTTCTGGTTCACGCCGGCCGACCCGCTGCCCCTGGCGGTGGTGCGGATCGCGACCGGACTGATCCTCACCTGGTCGTGCATCGTCTGGCTCCTCGATCCCGACGCGTTCTTCGGCCCGCGAGGCTGGCTCGCCCCCGGCGAGGTCTGGCGGCTGAACGATCAGCCCTGGCAGTGGAGCTGGTTCTTCGTCGGCGACGGGCCGAACGCCGTGCGCGTGCTCGGCGGGATCTCGCTCGTGGCCGCGGTCCTGCTCACGCTGGGCCTGGCCACGCCCCTGGCGGCGGTCGTGTCGCTGGCGGGCCTCGTGAGCGCCGCCAATCGCGCGCCGCTCAACACCTTCGGCCTCGACGACACCCTCGGCATGATCCTGATCAGCCTGGCGCTCGGGCCGAGCGGAGCCCGGCTGTCGCTCGACGAACGGCTGCTGGGAGGCGGTGCCGGCAGGGGGGCTGCGACGGTGCGGGCCAACGTCGCGCTGCGGCTGCTGCAGGTGCATCTCTGCGTCGTCTACTTCTTCTCCGGCTGCGGCAAGCTCTTCGGGCCGAGCTGGTGGGAGGGAACGGCCCTCTGGGGCGCGGCGGCCAACGTGCAGTACCGCACGCTCGACCTGACCTGGCTGGCCCGCCATCCGCTCGTCGTCAACGCCATCACCCTGGCCACCCTCTTCTGGGAGGTCGCCTATGCCGCCCTGGTCTGGCCGCGGCTCACCCGGCCGGTGTTTTTGGCGATGGCCGGGGCGGTCCACTTGGGGATCGGCCTCGCCATGGGCATGATGGAGTTCGGGCTGGCGATGATCGTCGCCAACCTGGCCTTCGTGCCGGCCGCCACGTGGCGCCGGTTGCTGCGGCTGCCGTCCTCGTCCACCGTCCCCCCGTCCCGCACCTCCCCCCGAACGGAACTCGCATGATCGACACGCTCGCCGTCGTCGGCGCCACCGGCGCCGTGGGCCGCATCATCGTGGAGCTGCTCCTCGCGCGGCAGTTTCCCGCCCGCCGCTTGAAGCTCCTCGCCTCCGCCCGCTCGGCCGGCCGGCCGCTGGAGGTGAAGGGGGCGAAGCTCGACGTGGAGGAGCTCACGCCCGAATCGTTCGCCGGCGTGGACGTGGCGATCGGCAGCACGCCCGACGAGGTGGCGGCCGAGTTCGTCCCCTGGGCCGTCGCGCAGGGCACGGTCGTGGTCGATGAGAGCGCCTTCTTCCGGATGCGGCCAGACGTGCCGCTCGTCATCCCCGAGGTCAACGCCCATGCGATCGCGGGCCATCGGGGGATCATCGCCAGCCCCAACTGCTCGACCACGCAGATGGTGATGGTGATGAAACCCCTCCACGACGCCGCCCGCATCAAGCGGGTGGTCGCGAGCACCTACCAGGCGGTCAGCGGCGCGGGCCTGGCAGCCAGCGAGGAGCTCCGGCGGAGCGCGGCCGCCTGGCTGGCGGGCGACGTCGCCCCGCGGCAGGTGTTTCCCCACCCGATCGCCGCCAACCTGATCCCGCAGATCGGCTCGCCCAAGGAGGGCGGCTCCACCAGCGAGGAGCTGAAGATGGTGCACGAGACCAGGAAGATCATGGGCGACGATTCGATCGGTGTCTGCGTGACCTGCGTCCGCGTGCCGGTGGCCAACGGCCACAGCGAGTCGCTCGTGATCGAGACCGAGCGGAAGCTCTCCGCCGCCGAGGCCCGCCGGCTCCTCGCCGCGGCGCC
>JBJTAA010000151.1:0-2623 GCA_046090525.1 Planctomycetota bacterium | reverse complement strand
GGCAACCCCTCGCAGGATCCTGCGTGCGAGCAGGAGTCGTGAGGCGGCCGGGAGAAAGTGGCCGCGGGTCTGTGACCCGCGGAATGCGTGCCCCATCCCCGTCAGCGCTCGGTCGCCGGCACGTGGCCCACCCGGATTCAGCGGGATGAAATCCCGCTGCCACTGGTCGGATGCGTCGCGTCGGACGTCGTCGACCAACCACCGGCCGCCGTGAAACTAAAACAGCCGGCCCCGCGTCGCCGGCTTGCCGCCGATGTGCTCGTCGCCCTTCGGGGTGAGCTTGCGGCCGCGGGGCGTGCGGATCACCAGTTCGCACCGCAGCAGGAATGGCTCGACGTCGTCCTCGAGCGTGTCGGGGGCCGCGCTCATCGTGTGGGCGATCGCCTCGATGCCCACCGGGCCGCCGGCGAACACCCGCTGGATCGTCTCGAGATACCGGCGGTCGAAGCCGTCGAGGCCGATCTCGTCGATGCCCTGCATGGCCAGGGCGGTGCGGGCGATGTCGATGTCGAGCTGCCCACCGGCGCGGCTGGTGGAATAGTCGCGGATCCACCGCAGTCGGTTGTTGGCCAGCCGCGGCGTGCCCCGGCTGCGGCGGGCGATCTCGTCGGCCGTGGCGTCGTCCATCGGCATCTGGAGCTTCCCGGCCGAGCGGCGGACGATCTCGGCGAGCTCCTCCACCGAGTAGTAGTCGAGGTGCTCGCGGATCACGAACCGGTCGCGGAGCGGGGCGGAGAGCAGGCCGGCCCGCGTCGTCGCCCCCACGAGCGTGAAGGGCTTGAGCGGCATGTTGATCGTGCGGGCCGCCACGCCGTCGCCGAGCGTGATGTCGATCCGGAAATCCTCCATGGCCGGATAGAGGAACTCCTCGACCGCGATCGGCAGCCGGTGGATCTCGTCGATGAACAGCACCGACCCTTCGGCGGCATTGGTGAGATAGGGGAGCAGGTCCTTGGGCGCCGCCAGCGCCGCGCCACTCGCGATCTGCAGGCTGGTGCCGAGCTCGTTGGGGATGCAGGTGGCGAAGGTCGTCTTGCCGAGACCGGGCGGGCCGTCGAGCAGGATGTGGCCGAGCGTCTCGCCCCGCTTGCGGGAGGCGTCGATCGCGATCTCGAGCCGCTCGTAGACGGCCCGTTGCCCCACCATCTCGGCCATCCGCTGCGGTCGCAGCGCACGATCCTCCACCGTCGTGGCCTCGGGCCCCTGGATCGACGGCTCGCGGAAGGATTCCATGCCCTGAGCCTACCCGGTCTCACCGCGGCTTGTGCATCTGCCGGTAGATGGCCTCGAGCGCCTCCTGGACGTCCTTCGGCTTCTTCTTCTCGCCCCGCAGCGTGTCGACGAGCCGGCGCGCCTCGGTGTCGGAGTGGCCGAGCGACCGCAACACCTCGAAGGTCTCCGTGAGCACGTCGGCGGCCCCGCCGGCCTCGCCCGGCGTCTCCCGGGCCACGAGCAGGGCGAACTTCGGCATCCGCCGCCGCAGCTTGGCGATCATCCGCTCGGCCGTGGCCGCGCCGATCCCCGGCAGCCCGGCCAGGCTCTTGGCGTCCTGCTCCTCGATGGCGGCGGCGATCTCGCCGACCGGCCTGACGCTGGCCCGCAGCGCCTTGCGGACGCCCACGCCGTCGACCTCGCAGATCAGCTCGAAGAACTCCCGCTCGACCTCCGAGAGGAAGCCGACCAGCCGCGGCACGAGGTTGCCACGCGTCGGATTGCCTTCCAGGTATTCGAGCGTATGGAGCACGACCGGCTGCCCGATCCGGCCCTGCAGGCTCCGCCGGACGAGCTCGGTGACGAGCACCTCGTGGACGACCGGCCCGACCGCGATCTCGACGGCCTGCGGCTCCACCCGCTCGAGCGTCCCCGAAACCCGCGTGATCATGCCCGACTGCTCCGGATCCGCACCGTGCCCGTACCGAAGAAGAGCGGCCGCAGCCGCAGGTGCCAGTCGGCGAGCGCCACCGCCAGCGCGTCGGCGGCGTCGGCCGGCTCGGGCCGCTTCGCCAGGCCGAGCTCCCGCTGCACGGCCGCCTGCATCTGCTCCTTGCCGGCATGGCCGCTGCCGGTGAGCGCGCTTTTGACGCGATTGGGGAGGTAGTGATGCACGGCCAGCCCCGCCTGCGCCCCGGCCAGGCAGATCACGCCCCGGGCATGGCCCAGGAGGATCGCGGCCTTGGGGAACTTCGCATGGGCGAAGACCTGCTCGATCGCCATCGCGGTGGGGGAGAACGCCTCGAGCACCTCGCGGACCCCCGCATGGATCGAGGCCAGTCGCGTCTCGAGCGCCTCCCCCCGCGACCGCACCGTGCCAGCCTCGACGAGCCGCACGGTGCCGCCGTGGCACTCCACGATCCCGTAGCCGGTCACGTTCAGGCCGGGGTCGAACCCGACGACGCGGTGCATGGTGGACGCCCGTTCCATGCCGGGAGCCTAGCGGCCGGCCCGGGAAACTCCCAAGCCCAGTCGCAACCGGGCGTCACGCTGTCTGGTGCCGCGGCGCGGGGTTGCCCATGCCGTCGAGACGGACGCTCCCGGGCGACGCAGGCTCGGGGTTGCCCATGCCATCTCGCCGGACGCTCGCTCCGGGCATCCTGCCCTCCGCTCGCTCGATGCTGGCCTTCGC
>JBJTAA010000150.1:0-4453 GCA_046090525.1 Planctomycetota bacterium | reverse complement strand
GTAGAGGTCGTCCTCCAGCCGGCGGGCGAGCCGGGCGTGTGCCGGGTCGCGATGGAGGTTCCGCATTTCGTCGGGATCGGCCTCGAGGTCGTAGAGCTCGTCGGCATCCCAGAGGCCGTAGTAGGTGATGTATTTGTGCGTCGGGGTTCGCAGGGCGAACGTGGTGGGGGTCTGCGGGAAGTTCTTCTCCCAGTAGTAGACGTAGAGAAAGTGATCGCGCCACGGGACGGTCTCCCCACGGGCGAGCGGCAGGAAGCTCTGGCCGTCCATGTGGGCGGGGGTCGCCAGCCCCATCGCCTCCATGATGGTCGGACCGACGTCGATGTTGGCGATCATCTGGTCGAGCACGGTGCCCCCTTTGATCAGATCCGGGCACTGGACGAGCATCGGCACGCGGATCGAGGTCTCGTAGGCCACACGCTTGTCGATCAGACCGTGCTCGCCGAACATGAAGCCGTTGTCGCCCATGTAGATCACGAGCGTCTCGTCGAGAATCCCCATCGCCTTGAGCTGGGCGAGCACGCGGGCGATGCTGTCGTCCACCGATCGCAGCGTCTCGCAATACCGCTTGTAGTAGCGCTCGATGTCGAGCTCGCTGTGGTAGGGAAAATCGACGCCGTGCCAGGAGTTCCGCTGGTCGCGGAGCCAGCGGGGCGTGAGCCGATTGCCGACCGTGGCGGATTCCGAATCCGGCCGTGTGAAGGGCAGGTCGGCGAAGCAGTTCTCGTACTTTGGCTCGGGGGTGAAGTTGGCGTGGACGGCCTTGTGCGAAAGGTAGAGGAAGAACGGCTGCTCGCGTGGCTTCTGCCGCTTCAGCCAGTCGATGGCGTACGCGGTGAGTTCGCTCGTGATGTAGCCCGCCTGCTTCACCCGGCTGCCGTTCACGTTGAGGGTGTAGTCGGGCGTGGGGGGGAGGTAGTGACCCTGGCCGGCGAAACTCACCCAGTGGTCCCAGCCGGGCTGCGGGCGGTCGCTTTCTCCGCCCATGTGCCACTTGCCGACGAAGGCGGTCGCGTAACCGGCCCGCTGCAGGTACTGGGGAAAGTACACCGTGCCGGGCGGAATCGGCCGGTTGTTGTCGATCACCCGATGGCGAAACGTGTAGAGCCCGGTGAGGATCGACGCCCGGCTCGGGGAGCAGAGCGACGTGGTGACCAGCGCGTTGCGGACGTGGGCGCCGTTGGCCGCCAGCGAGTCCATCGCCGGCGTCTGGGCGAACTGGTGCCCGAGGAAGCTCATGCAATCGTAGCGGTGGTCGTCGGACAGGATGAACACGACGCTGCGGGGCCGCGAGCCGGGGATTCGTTCGGGCACGATCTCGGTCGGCACCGGCCCGGCCGCGTGGACGACGACGGGTGCGAGGATTATCAGCAGGCCGAGCAGCCGCATCATGCCGGCGGGTTCCCGGGCGGCGCGAGATAGCTTCCCTGGTCGTACGTGCCAGATCCGAGCACGGCGAGAAGGTCGAGCAGGTCGGCGACGCCGTCGTAGTTGAAGTCGCCCGTCTCCCAGCCCGCCGCCACCGTCTGCTCGTAGGTGCCCGACCCGAGCACGGCCAGCAGGTCGATCAGATCCACGCTGCCATCCATGTTGGTGTCACCCGCTGCCGCATAGCCCACCACGAGCGAGCCGTCCCCGAGCACGGCGTAGCCGACCTCCCGATACGCTCCCGGGCCGATGCTCGTGCTCGTGATGCCCGGGCCGCTCCAGGAGCCGTCGCCACGGGCGGCCGCGATCGATCCCCGGATGCCCGCCAGGTCGTAACGGCCGGCCGCCAGTCGGACCGAGCCGGTCGCCACGTCGAGCGTGCCCGTGGCGGAGAGGGTGAGCCCGGCGAGGGCCGCCCGCCCGATCCCGAGATCGAGCGTCACCCGGGCACCCGCCCGCACGTCCAGCCCGCCGCTGCCGAGGGCCGCCGGGTCGCGCACCACCAGTTCTCCCGCCTCCACGATGGTGCCGCCCGAGTGGGTGCTGGGCCCGGCCAGCACGAGCCTGCCCGCGCCCCGCTTGAAGAGCGCGCTGCCCGAGAGGCCGCCCGTGACGGTCTGCGTCTGCCCGGTGGCGACCGTCACCACCTGGGTCGTCGTCGTCACCGCCACGTCGGTGAACTCCGCCCGATTCAGAAGCAAGGCGGCGTCGCTCGTGGAGGCCAGCCCGATCAGGGCGGTCGATCCCATGGCGATCGTGACGCTGCCCACGTCCGTCCAGGTCGTTCCATCCGCCGACCACGACCCGGTGAACCGGTTGCCCGCCCGAGCCACCTTCACCCAGGCGGGAGCCGCCTGGGCGGTCGGGCCGGCCACCACCACGCCCGATCCGCCCACGTTCTGGCGATACTGCCACACGATCCCGTTCGCGGCCGACACGACCATCACGGCCTGCCGGGCGTTGACGTCGGTCGATTCACGGATCATGACGCCGGCCTTGGCCCAGCCGCCGGTGTTCTCGAGGCTCGACACGCGGGCGACGATCGCGCCGTCGCTGACGAGCGGCTGGGAGGTGAAGCGGAGCGAGTCGGCCGGCCCGCCGATGGCGGTGCCGCTCGAAACCGAGATGAACGTGCCCGTCTGCAGGCCGGTGGCCCCGTCGCCGGCCACGCTGCCGATGTCGGCGGCGGTCCACGGCTCGGGCAAAGGCGTCGTGCGTGGGGCTGCGGTGAAGATCATCGGAGACGGAGCGGCGACGGTGGTGCCGTTGAGGGCGACGACGCGGTAGTAGTACCTGCCGAGCACGGCGACGGGGGTGTCGGTGTATGCGAGCGTGCCGGCGGCCACGGTGGCGAGGGTCGTGAAGCTCGTGCCGTTGGTCGACCGCTCGATCCGATAGTTCGCCGCGGCGGCCACGGCCGTCCACTCGATCCCGATGGCCGACGACGCCTTCGAGGTGAAGGCCAGGTCGGAAACGGCCCGTAGCCCGGTCGTGCTCCCCGTGATCACCACCGGGTTGCCGTCGCCCGTGGGGCTGGTCGGCGAGATCCGAAACCAATACTGCGTGCCCGCGTCGAGCCCCGTGACCGAATAGCTCGGCAGGTTGGTGCCGATGGTGGCCAGCTGGGTGTAGGTGACGTTGTCGGTGGACCGCTCGATCCGGTAGCCGGTCTCGCCGCTCGTGTCCCGCCAGTTGAGCACCAGCTGCGAGTTCGACAGGGTCGTGACCGCGGCGTCGGTGACGGGACTCGGGCGGTTGAGCTCGCTGACGATCGCCGAGGGGGCCGAGCGGCCCGCCGCACTCGTGGCCCGCACCCGGAAGAAATACCGGATGCTGCCGGGCAGCCCCGTGTTCGTCCACGACCGCTCAGTTCCGGTCGCCGTGTAGACCTTGGTGAAATCCACACCGTTCGCCGACCGCTCGACCTCGTAGCCGGTCGCCCCGGTCACCGCCTGCCAGGACACGACGAACGACGCCCCGCCGCCCTGCCGCACCGCCACGCCGGCCGGCGGATCGAGGGCGGCGAGTGCCTCCGGACGATTGAGCGTTCCGGTCAGCGACACGTTGGTAAACCGGGCCGCGTTGACCTTGGCGGCGTCGTTGGCGGTGACGAGCAGCCCGATGTTTACCGTCGCGCTCATCGACACGGTGACCGTGCCGACCGTGGTCCAGGCCACGCCGTCGGCGGAACGCGAGGCAGTGATCACGTTGCCCGTCCGCTCGAGCCGCACCCACATCGCGGAAAATGTGGCGGCCGTGCCATTGACGGCGGCGGTGGTGCCGCCGGTCGTGGTGCGAGAGAGGAGTTGGGGGCCCTGTGCGGCGGTCGTGACCAGCGCCACGTGCTTGGAGTTGGCGGCGAGCGACTCGCGGATCTCGACCCCGGCCTTCGCCCAAGCGTCGGTGTTCTGATTCTGCGTGACCCGAGCCGTGATCGAGCCGTCGCCAGTGAGCTTCTGCCAGGCGAAGCGGAAGGCGTCGGACGTGCCCCCGACGGTGGCTCCGGAACCCACCACGGTGAAGGTTCCGCCCGCGAACTGGGCGTTGCCGAGCAGGCCGGTGTTGCCGATGTCGGCCGACGACCAGCCCTCGGGCAGGTCGTTGACCGTCAGGTCGTAGGCGCCGAGATCGGCGTAGTTGCCGCTGCTCGACACCGAGACGTACCACGTGCCGGTGCCGACCGGTAGCAGGATCTGCTGGGCGTTCTCATCGCCGTCGTCGCTCGCCGCGACGAGCGTGCCCGCGGCGTCGAACACCTGCAGCTTGGCGTCGAGCCCGGAGGGTCGGGTGGGAATGACGGAGATCATCGCGCCCCCGCCCGTGGTGGTGAAGGAGAAGGTGTCCACATCGGTCATCCGCTCGATGATGCCTGCGACCGACCGGGCACCGCTCGTGGCCGAGAGGGCCGTGGCCGTGGCGATCGTGCCGCCGAAATCGTCGGCCCGGAAGCCGTCGCCGCCGGCCGGCTGATACCGCTTGATCGCGTTGGCGATCACCTGGACGTCGTCCTGTAGCGCGCTGGCCG
>JBJTAA010000149.1:0-9082 GCA_046090525.1 Planctomycetota bacterium | reverse complement strand
CCAGCCGCGTCTCCTCGGCCTCGCTCGGGCAGACCACCCACACCTCCTGGTCCCTGCCCACCGTCTCGAGCTCCTCCCGGACGCGATCGAGCGCCCCCGTGAACCGCTCCACGCTCTCGATCGCGAGCGTCGCGGTGGCGTCGAGGCTCGACGGCGGGATCGCCGCGAGGGCCAGGGATGGGTAGCGGTGGAGCCGGGCGAACACGTCGTCGGGCGTGAACAGGCCGCCGATGTCGCCCAGCCGCTGGTGGAATCGCTTGGCCTCCTCGGTGCACTCACCGGGCTCGACGAGTGCCACGCAGGAGCCGGGCGGCAGGAGGTCGGCCAGGTGGGTGTGCCGCGTGGCACCGGCTTCGGCGGCGAGTGCCGTGAGGTCGATCGCCTCGAGCTCCGTGACGCTCCGCTGCGTGACCGTGTCGAAGGTCCGCAGCGACTCGATCTCGTCGCCGTAGAGCTCCATGCGGACGGGGCGGTCCCAGTCGGCGGCGAAGAGGTCGACGATCCCGCCCCGGCGGGCGAACGAGCCGGGGGCGTCGATGGCGTCGGCCGCCTGCCAGCCGCGGGCGGCGAGCCATTCGGCGAGCTCCTCGGGGTTGACGGTGCCACCGACGGCGAGGCGCCTGGTGCCGGCTTGCAGAGCCCGGGGATCGACGAGCGGCGCGAGGATCGCCTGGACGCTCGTCACGACCAGGGGCGGCGGGCCGCCATCGGGCAGCGCGAGCCGCTTGACGACGGCCAACCGCTCGGCCTCGACGGGGTCGTCGGGACCCGGGGGCTCGTCACCGAGATCCTCGACGGCCGGCAGGAGCAGAGCCGGCCCGTCCGCGAAGAGCCCGAAGTCGTCGACGAAGGCCTCGGCCTCTGCGGCGTGCGGCAGGACGACCACGAGCGTGCGGGCCTCCGGATCGTCAGCAGCCCGGGCCCGCAGCACGGCCGCAATGGCGAGCGCGCAGGCCGATCCCCAGGTTCCGCCGATCGTCCCGCCGTGCCCCTCGCGGAGGGCGGCGACTACCTCGGCGAACCCCGCGTGCTGCTCGAGCGTGTCGGCCAGACCGGCCAGTCGCCTGCCCGGCCGGGTGGAGGTTCGGACCACGAGAACGCGAGTATACGGCCCACCGGGCGCCCGGTGACGCACCGCGGCGTTTCGGCACGCACGCCGCGGGCGTGGCCCGGCGGCCTACCGCTTGATCAGGTCGCGGACGGTCATGCCCGACGGGATCATCGGCAGCACGTGCTCCTGGTAGGGCACCTGCACGTCGAGGAGGGCCGGGCCGGGAGCGTCGATCAGCCGCCGCAGCGCCCCGTCGAGATCGGCCTTCTCCCGAATCGTCTCCGCCTGCCAGCCGAAGCCGCGGGCAATCGCCACGAAGTCGGGGTAGCGGCACTCCGGCGAGATGCCGTCACCCTGGCCGCAGGCCTCGGGATGATCGACGGGGCCGAGGTAGGTGTGGGCCCGGTTGCCCTTGAAGAACCGGTCTTCCCACTGCACCACCATGCCGAGGTGCTGGTTGTTGAGGAGCAGCACCTTGACGGGGATGTTCTCGGTCTTGCAGGTGGCGAACTCCTGGATGTTCATCAGGATGCTGCCGTCGCCGTCGATGTCGACCACGATCGCCTCGGGGCGGGCCACCTTGGCCCCCATCGCGGCCGGCAGACCGAAGCCCATCGTGCCGAGGCCGCTCGAGGAGAGCCAGGTCCGCGGCTGGCGGAACTTGTAGAACTGGGCCGCCCACATCTGGTGCTGCCCCACGCCCACGGTGATGATCGTGTCGCGGTCGGCGGTCAGTTTCGAGAGATGATCGATCGCCTCCTGGGCGAGGATGCCGGGATAGCTCGTGTCGTAGGAGAACGGATCTTCCCGCTTCCACTCGGCGATCTGGGCATACCAGTCGTCGAGCGGGGCGGTCGGCTTCTCCACGATCTTGTTGAGGGCGTGGAGGGCGTCCTCCACGTCGGCCACGATCGGCACGTGGACGAGCTTGTTTTTGTTGATCTCGGAGGGGTCGATGTCGATGTGGACGATGAACCCGTGCTGGGCGAACTCGGCCACCTTGCCGGTGACGCGGTCGTCGAACCGCACGCCGACGGCGATCAGCAGATCGGCCTGATCGACGGCGTAGTTCGCATAGACGCTGCCGTGCATGCCGAGCATGTCGAGGCAGCGCGGATCGTCGGCCGGGAAGGCCCCCAGGCCCATCAGCGTCATCGTGACCGGGATCCCCGTCTTGCGGACGAGTTCGCGGAGTTCGTCGGAGGCGTCGCCGGTGATCACGCCGCCGCCGGCGTAGATCACCGGCCGCTTGGCTCGCTTGATGGCCGCCGCCACCTGGGCGATCTGCTCGGGCCGCGGCGCCGGTGGCTCGGGGCGGTATCCGGGCAGATTGAGCGGCGCGTCGTAGTCGGGCACGACATTCGTGAGCTGGATGTTCTTCGGCAGATCCACGAGCACCGGCCCCGGCCGGCCGGTGGTGGCGATGTAGAAGGCCTCCCGCATCACCCGGGCAATGTCGTTGGCGTCGGTCACGAGGTAGTGGTGCTTCGTGATCCCGCGGCAGACCTCGACGATCGGCGTCTCTTGGAAGGCGTCGGTGCCGATCACGCTCGTGCCCACCTGGCCGGTGAGGGCGATCAGGGGCACGCTGTCCATCTTGGCGTCGGCGATGGCCGTCACCAGGTTCAGGGCCCCCGGGCCGCTCGTGGCCATGCAGACGCCCGGCTTGCCGGTGACACGGGCGTAGCCCTGGGCCGCGAACCCGCCCCCCTGCTCGTGCCGGGGGAGGATCGTGCGAATCTTGTCGCCATATCGCGTGAGCGATTGGTGCAGCGGCATGCTGGCGCCGCCCGGGTAGGCGAAGATCACGTCGACGCCCTGCCGCACGAGCGACTCGACCACCACGTCGGCCCCGGACACGAAGGCGGTGGAGGCGGCGGGTCGCGAGGCGGTGGCCATGACGGGCTCCAAAACGGGAGGGGCAGGGCAGGGGCCGGGACGCCCCGGCCGGGCAGGCATTCAACCATACACGATAAAGCCGCCACCACGAAAAGCAGCCGCTTTTCCGCTGCGAGCGGCCGGCAGCCGCTCAGAAGGGGCTCTGTTGGCCCGGCCCATCGAAGGGGGAGGCGGCCGGTTTCTGGCCTCCGGGAGCCGGTGGCTTCACCGGGCCGTCAGCGGCCGCCCCACCAGCGGCTCCGGCGGCCTCCCGGAGCGAGGCCAGGGCCTGCTCGAGCGTGTCCTCGGTCGGCTGGGCGTCGAGGTCGAGCGCCGCCTGCCTGAGCCCCGCAGCCAGATCACCTGCGGCAGCCTGGGCGTCGCCGGCGAGCAGTTCCGCCAGTCCCGGGCCGGAGCGTGTGGGGCTGATCGCCTCGGCGCAGACGTGGAGCCGCCACGCGTCCCGCCGACACGCGAGCGGCGGCACGGCGTCCTCGTCATCCTCGACCGCTTCGGTTGCCCCGCCACCGAACTCACCACCCAACGGCCCGCCCGGCATGCCGCCACCGCCAAACATCGGCCCCGCCGGAGGCATGAACCCCTCGCCGCGCCCGCCGCCGAAGCCGCCGGCGCTGGCATCCCGCGAGCCGAGCTTCTTGGCGAACCGCCGCTCCTCGGCGGCGGCGAGATCCGCGGCCAGGGCGGCGATCGCGAGGTCGCGGATCTGGGCCACGGCTGCCGCGGCGTCGATGGCCGCCGCCGGCTTGGCGAGCTTGCCGAGAGCCATCGCGGCCCGCACGCGGACATCGGTATCGGCCTTCTCGTCGGCGAGGATAGCGGCCGTCGCGGCGATGGCCGCCGGCGGCGGATTCACCGCGGGGAGGAGATCGAACGCTCTGGCCAGGAGCCAGCGGGCCGCGACGGGGTCGCCTTCGGGCGGGTTCGTGACGAGGCCGGCGACTGCCGGGCCGGCCAGCGCCGCGAGCTCCGGTGAGCCCGCGCCCGCCGCCGTGACATGCCCCGAGAGGCCGGCCAGCGCCGCCACCCGGACGGCCAGCGGCAACTGCTGGTCGCCCGTGGCGGCGGCGAGCGCCGCCGCGGCCCCCGGCCACGGCTTGCCATCGGCGCCGATGAGTTCGCCGACGAGGAGCATCGCATTCACGCGGACGATCGGTTCGGCGTCGCCGTCCCCCGCCAGCTTCAGCATGTCGTCGCGGAGGAGCGAGTTGACCGGTTCGAACACTTCCTTGGCCGCGTCCCGCAGGGCGAGTTCGCGGATCCGCTGCCGCGTGCGGGCAATCGCCGGCCGGTTGGCCTCCACCGACAGTTGCGGCAACAGGGTGTTCCTCAGGTAGGCCTCCTGGTCGGTCGCAAACTTCTTGTCGCGCACCTGCTGGGAATAATCCCTGGTCTCGGAGGCCGCCTCCACCTGCGCAAGCGATGCGTAGTCGGCTGCACGGCTCGCCAGCGGCACCATCCCGACCCCGAACGCGAGCAGGATGAGCGGGAGCACGATTTCCCCGGCCCGCGCGTGGCGACGGGCCGGACGGATGC
Source organism: Planctomycetota bacterium (assembly GCA_046090525.1). Lineage (GTDB taxonomy): Bacteria > Planctomycetota > Planctomycetia > Pirellulales > UBA1268 > QWPN01. The sequence goes on along the minus strand of JBJTAA010000149.1, from coordinate 4,599 downwards.
AACGTGGCAAGGTGTGCGGCATGGTGGGATTCAAGGGCTGGGGCGCAGGCCGCCGGCGGGTGGCTTGCCACCCGAGGCCGCGGGCTCACGGGCGTCACGATTGTCCCGCTCAGCGCGGCTGTCGTCGGGGAGTTTCGTGCCGGGCTTGAACAGCGTGTCGCCATACTGGCGCACCCGCCGCTCCGAGTCGGCGGCAGCCACCGATTCGAAACTGCCGTCGGGCCGCAGGAACAGCATCTCGAGCGGCTCGGCCGGCTCGGCAGGGCGGTTGTCGGCCCGTTCGATCTGGGGCCCGCGGGCATCGACCAGCACGTGGTCGGTTGCCACCGTCTCGCCGAAGAATCTCGTATCACCCGCCTTGTTGAGATCCATGTCGACGTTGGCAAGTCCGCCCACGTCGGTCACCACGCTCCGCAGCGCGAAGTTGCCCGTCTTCTCCGAGGGCGCAAGGATCATCACCTCGAGCGCATCACCCTTGATCTTCATCTTGCGGCTCGTGTCGCGGTCGATCGTTCTGGCCAAAACCATCGTCTGCGACGGGACGCGGATCGGAGGCGTCTCATTGCTGTAATCCGAGATCAGGAACTCCGCTTTGGCCGCGGCCGGATCGGCGAGATGCCGCGCCGGCAGCCTGACGTTGGGGTTGCGCAGGGCGAACTTCACGCGGTAGCGGTAGGTCTCACCTGGCTTGACGGTCGTGTCGACGAAGCGAAACAGCCGGTTCTCCGCCAGGCGTGCCTCCGGGCCCAATCCCTCCGGCCCGGCCATCGGGCCCATCATCGGGCCCGCGCCTTCGCCGCCGCCTCCGGCCGTGGGGTCGGGATCGGTGCGGGTGTCGATCACTTCGCCGGCGTCATCGCGCAGTTCCAGCTGGAGGATCCGGGCGACGGGCGTCTTGCCGACGCGGTCGACGCGCACGCGGAGGTTGCACTTCTGCGGTTTGTCGCTCGTGCCGTCGATCGAGAGCTGCCGCGCCCAGCGCTCGGAGACGGCGAAGACCGGTTCCCGGGCCTGGCCGATGGTGCCGATCTCGACCGCGGTCGCCCCGTCGCCTGCCGTGACGGCGAACTTGTACAGGCCCACGTCCCGCTGCCGTGCCGGCCCGGCCTCCAGCACGACATCCTCCAGCCGGAACTCCTCGCCGGACCGCGCCGCCGCCTCCTTGAGCAGGTCTGTGAGCGAGATCGTGGCCGCCTGCTTGGCCGCGGGCTCGCTGGCCCCAGCGTCCCCGAGGAACTTCTCGAGTTGGGGGACGAACCAAGGATGCACCGCCGCCGGGCCCCACGGCTCGTCAATTCGCTCTGGGAGTGCGGCGACATAGCCGATCTCGGTTTCCTCGGGCTGCAGGAAGAATGCCGGTGGCAGCGTCTCCTGTTCCAAGGGTGTTGCAGCAGCCTGGCCGTCGGGCCCGCCGGGCATTTGGGCCATGCCGATCCGGCCGCCGGGCTCCGACCGCTCCACATTCTTCACCTCGAGTCGCTCCCAGCGGCCGCCGCCGCCCGGCACCACGCGGGCCCGTTCGACGAGATACTCGCCCCAGAGCGGGCTGTCGCGGCGCGGATCCCGGAAGCTCGTGGCGGCGAAGAGCCGCTCGTATTCGGCCCGCTGGCGAGCCGCCGGGATCAGGCCCGTGACGACCACGAACGGCGTCACGATGCCAGGCTGCCGGGGCTCGGCGGTGGACAGTGGCTGGGCTTCCATGCCGAGCCCGCCGTCGAGGCCGAGCAAGCCCGCGTCCGGCGGCTGCTCGCCGTCCCGGTCTCGGCCACGCCCCTTGCCGGAGCGACGGCGCGGCTTTTCCTCCGGAAGAGGTGCAGGCTCGGGCAGTCGCGGAGCCATGTCGACGCCGATCTCACTGGCCCGAGGATCGGGAAGCACGGCGATGCCGGCGACGGCCCGCAGATCCTCGATCGGAAACACAGCTGGCTTGGTGCGCTTGGTGAGTTCCGCGAAGAGCGGCCGACTCAAGAGCGGCCGGTTCGCCGGCGGCTCGGCGATCGTCACCTGCTGGGGCCGCCACGGGTCGATCAGCGGCGTAATCGGCTGACGGTTCGGCAGCCGTTCCGCGGGCACCTTCGACTCGAGATCGATATTGGCCTTTGCCTGCGCCGCCAGTTCGGCGATCGCGGCCGGCCTGCGATCCTGGGTGACGGCCTGGGACCGTACGGCGTCGATGCCCCACCACACCAAGAGCAGTGAGACCACTCCCACGGCCGCCAGCAGCAACTTCTCGCCGTGCGCCGCGAAGAAGCCGCCGATGCCGGCGGGATTGAGGGACAGAGCTGGACGCTTCATGAGCCACCCCCGTCGTTCATGGCGGCGGTGTCGGTCGCCGCCGGTCCGAGGGCGTCCGGATTCGGAGGCGTGGCAAGGCCGACAGTACCGCGCAGTTCCACGGTCACGTCGAAGGGCCGTCGCCGCCCCTGGGGCCCCCCAGCGTCCGGCCCGCCGAATCCGGCCGCCATCGGCATCACCGCTCCCCTCGGAGCGCCACCCATCTCGCCGGCTCCGGATGCGGACGGGTTGATGCGAACCTGGCGGACGTCGATCGGGACCGATGCGCCGGCGAGATCCGCGAGCAGGCGATCGATTTGCCGTTGGTCCATCACCACACGCAGCACGAACGGCACGAGGTGAACGAAGCGGGCGTCGGGCGAGGTCCCGAGTTCCGGTGCGGTCAGGGGGCGGCCCGTGAAATCAACGTAGATCCACTGCTTGAGCATGTCATCGGGAGAGAGCGCTGCTGCCTGTCCCTCGCCCAGTTCGCCGCCGCCAGGCCCCATGCCCATCGGCTGTGCGTCGTCTGGGCCGCTCGCAAACCGTGGATTCAGCGGCCGCCCCTGCGGCATCCCGGGCATGCCGCCCGCCATCTCCATCGATCCATCGGTCGGCGGCAGGCCTGCCTCCAAGCCGCCCGGGGCGGTGCCCGCCGGTGGCTGAACGGTGAGGACCCTGCCGCTGCGCTGGCCCCCGGGCTGCTCTTCCGCCGCGGGATAGCCGACCACCAACTGCTCGACCGTCGTGATCCGGGAATCGAACAGTGCCGTTGCCCCTTCGTTCATGCGTTTGATCGCGTCGCAGAGGAGGCCGTAGACCCAAAGTTCCTCCTGGGCCAGCCGCACCTGGGTCGTCGAGGGTGCCTTGCTCCACGTGAACGTCTGCAACAGGCGATTCTGGTCCTCTGTCCGCCATTCGAGGATTTCCTGGGATCGAGAATCGTCCGGGTCGTCCGGTTCGTCGTTGTCCAACCCTCCCGGCCCCAGGCGGGGTCGCGGTGGACGCTGGCCGAGCCTGGCGCCCGCCTCGCCCTCGAGGCCTGCCATCATGTCGGCAGAGCCCATCCTTTCCGGCAGTTCCCGCACCAGGTCGGGCACCGTGTTCTGGTAACGCTGCAGGTCGCGAAACTGCAGCTCCGGCCGACCGCCCGACTCGACGGCCGCGATCGACGCGAGGAAGTCCGGCCCCAGCGCCTGCGGCCAGGCCCGCAGCGGCTGCTGGCTCTCCCAGAGCGCCGTCCATTCCTTGAGCAGTTCCGCCCTGGCAGCGGTCGTTCGCCGATCGATTGCCTCGGACCAGGCGGCGTTGGGATGGCGCTGCTCGTTCTTCACGGCCTGCAGTGCCGACACGTGGCCGTCGATGGTTCCCTTCTCGCGCGTGATGAAGGCCTTCCGCTCCCCCATCGCCATGAAGAGCGCCGGCAGCAGGAGCAGCGGCACGAGCGCCGCCAGGATCCAGAAGCGGTGCTTCAGGACCGGGGCGAGCTGCTGACGAATGGAATCGGGGATCTGAACCACGGCGGCCTCGAGCCTCAGGGAGCGACACCAGTGGCGACCGGCGGTGCCGCCACCGCGGCGGGGCGGGGTGGAGCGCCCGGCGACGTCGGCTGCCAGGCGAACTGCAGCACGAACGCATACTTCTTGAGCTGGATGAACTTCTCCCCCTCGTCCTCGGTCGCGTCTGGCATCGGTCCACGTTGGCCGCCGCCGCCCGCGACCTCGCGGACCGTGCTCACCTGAACCTTCGTGACCGGCGACCGCTGCACGATCACCGGATAGCCGATCCCGAGTTCCGCGACGGACACCTGCTGGCCTGCCTTGACGCCCGCCGCGACCGGCACCGGCCCCGCGTCACCCAGCAGGCCGCGGACGAGCGTCTCGCGCACGAACTGCTCCCCTTCGAGTGGCTTGTGCCGATCCTCGTTGTGGAAGTGATGGCCCACGATCTGCACGACCCAACCCGGGCCTGAGGGCCCGACCGGGGCCGCGGGCTCTCCCTCGCCGCCGGCGCCGGCTTGGTCACCGCCGGCGGGCGGCTGGCCCGCGTCCGGGCCGGCAGGCGCCGCGCCCTCAGCCGGCGGGGCTTCGCCCGCCTGGCCAGCTTGGGCGGCTGCTTCCGGGCTCCGGCCCGCGGCGGCGAGCGTCCGTTCCCAATCCTGTTGCACACCCTGGAACCACACCGCCAGGTCGGGGAAGTATTGCATGTCGATCGCGTCGATCCGGATCTCCCTGCGGTCGGCCGGGCTCTCGGGCACCGCGTCGGCCTCGTCTCGCGGCAGCACGCTCTCGACCGCCCGCATCAGGCCGAGCGCCTGAAACCTCC
>JBJTAA010000148.1:0-18574 GCA_046090525.1 Planctomycetota bacterium | reverse complement strand
CAGTCGCTTCCAGGGGCTGCTCGACGAGGTGAGGCTGTTGTCCCGGGCCCTGTCGGCCGACGAGATCCGGGCCCGGCACGACGCCCATGCGGGCCCCGGTGACGCCGGCGACCGCTAGAGCAGATTCAACGTAGCTGTGGCGAAAGTGCCGGAAGCTGAGAAGGCCAGGCGAGGGGGTCGGCGAACGCTCGAGGAGCCTTGGGCGTATCCTCGCCCCGGCGACAATCCGAAGGACCGCGAAGCGGCGACTTTTGCTGCCCCCGAGCCGGTGCTACTCCAAACCGGGATGAGCTCGAAAGCTGCCGTGGCCACCGCAACCGCAAGACTCAGAAATCCTTGAAGTGCCGGTCCTCGGCGTCGTCGCCGGGCATCGGAATCCGTGGCGCCGGCAGGGCGGGCTTGGGCTTGCCCGCCGCGCGCGGCGCGGGGCGCGGGCCTGGGGTCGCGAGCGCGGGCCGCGGCTGGCCGCCGCCGGCCGGCACCACCAGCGACCGGAGCCGGGCCACGTGCGCCCGCACGGCCGCCGCCTGCGACGAGAGGTCGGCGGCGGCGGCGGCGCCCTCGTCGGCGCGGGCCGCGTTCTCCTGGGTCACGTGGTCGAGCTGCGTCATCGCCGTGCCGATCTGGCGGATGCCCTGCGACTGCTCCCGGGCGGCGGTCGCGATCTCGGCCACGAGCTTGTCGGCGGCCGTCACGCGTTCGGCGATCTCGGCGAGCGCCCCGCCCACCCGGCCGCAGCTCGCAGCGCCATGCCGGCTGCTCTCGATGGCCGCCTCGATCCGCTCGGCCGTCTCGCGGGCGGCGGCGGCGCTCCGCTGGGCGAGCGACCGCACCTCGTCGGCCACGACGGCGAAGCCGGCCCCCGCCTCGCCCGCCCGTGCCGCCTCGACCGCGGCGTTGAGGGCCAGGATGTTGGTCTGGAAGGCGATCTCGTCGATCTGTTTGACGATCTTGGCCACCTCGGAGCTCGCGCCGCCGATCGACTGCATCGCGGCGTCCATCTCGGCCATCGTGCCGGCGGCCGCTTCCGCCGCGGCGCGAGCTTGTTGGGCGAGTTCCTTCGCCTGGGCGGCGTTGTCGGCCGTGCAGCGGGTCATCACCGACATCTGCTCGAGCGCCGCGCCGGTCTCGGCCACCGAGGAGCCCTGGTCGGCACAGCCGGCGGCCACGGTCGCGTTCACACTCGCGAGCTGGCCGGCCGCCTCGGCCGTGCGGGTGGCCCCCGCCTCCAGGGCGTCGGAGACGCCCATCAGCCCACGGGAGAGCGACCGGATGATGCCGGCCGCCAAGAGGATGCCGAGCAGGGCCGCCGAGCCCAGCACGGCCGCGGCGATGGCGACGCCCGACCGCAGCCGCGACCGGGCGGTGGCCACTTCCAGCTCGCCCAGTTCGATGTTGTGCTCGATGGTCAGGTTCAGGAGATCGAGGCAGCGGTCGGCCACGGGCTCGACGTCGCCGAGGATCGCCGTCCGGGCGGCGGTGGCGTTGCCCGCGTCGGCCAGGGTGAGCGCCTGCCGCACCTGGGCGAGGAAGGCCGTCCGGGCCTCGCAGACCTCCCGGAAGAGCCGCTCGTCTTCCGCGTCGCTGAAGAAGCGCTCGTAGGCGGCGACGGCCTCGTCGGTCCGGCTCACCGCCGCCTGCAGTTCCCGGCGGGCCGCCTGCATGCGATCCGGCTCGTCCGTGTCGAGGACGGCCGTGCGGGCGGCCTGGAGGATCACGAGGTTGTCGCTGATCAGGCGGCTGAGCGTCACGACCGAGGGGAGCGTATTGCCCGAGAGCCGCTCGACGTGCCGGTTGAGCGCCCAGAGCCGCGACAGCGACGTCCCGCCCACCGCGACGGCCGCCAGGAGCAGCAGGGCGAATCCGAGGCCGACGCGGCGGGGAATGGTGAGCAGACTCATGGAACGGCTTCCCTGGGGACTCAGGACGGGGACCGACCGGCCGCCTCGGGCAGGCGGTCGGCCGCGGCGACGGCATCGAGATCGAGGAGCGTGGTCACGCCGGAGGCGCGGCGGGCCATGCCCGTGACGAAGCGGAGTTCGACGCCCGCGCCGAAGTCGGGTGGCGGCACGATGTCGCCCGCGGAAAACGCCGCGACCTCCTCGACGCCGTCCACGACGACCGCGTAAGGACGCGTCTCGAGGCCGGCGCCGGCTACCTGACCGACCACGATGCAGGTGCGGTCGTGGTCCGGGATCACGGGCAGTCCGAACCGCACGCGGAGGTCGATCAGCGGGATCACGCGGCCGCGCAGGTTGATCACGCCCCGCACGTGCGGCGGCATGTTGGCCACCGGCGTGATCGGGCAAAGCCGGATGATCTCCCGCACCGCCATCACCGGCACGGCATAGGTCTCACCGGCCAGGGTGAACGCGAGATACTTGCCGGGCTGCGCGGCGGGCCCGGTCGAGTCACGGTCGGGCTGTGGCATGCTCATGGGTTCCGACGGCCTAGGCCGCCACCTCCGCGGGCCTCTTACCAAGCCGCACCAGGGCGGTCGTGTCGAGGATCAGCCCCACCCGGCCGTCACCGAGGATGGCGGCCCCGGCGAAGTCGGTGCGGCCGGCGAACGTCTCACCCAACGACTTGATGACGACTTCCTGGCGGCCGAGCAACTCGTCCACGAGCAGGCACCGGCGATCGTGCCCCGCCTCGAGCACCACCACGATGCCGCGGGCAGGATCCTCCTCGCCGCCGATGCCGAGATGCCGGCCCAGCCGGACGAGCGGCAACTGTCGGCCGCGGACGTCGACGAGTTCGCCACGGCCCTGGATGGTCGTGACGCTGCCCGGGAGCGGCCGGAGCGATTCACGAACCGCGAGGGCGGGAATCACGAACCGCTGGCTGGCCACCGCGACGATGAGCCCCTCGATGATCGCGAGCGTCAGGGGCATGAAGATCGTGAACGTGGTGCCGGCGCCGGGCACCGAGTCGATCTCGATCTTGCCCCGCACCCGTTCCAGGTTGCGGCGGACGACGTCCATGCCGACGCCCCGGCCGGAGATGTCGGTCACGGTGGCGGCCGTGGAGAAGCCGGGGGCGAAGATCAACTCGAGCGTGTCGCGCGTGTCGAGCACCGCGTCGGCCGTGATCAGCCCCCGTTCGATCGCGGTGCGCCGGATGCGGGCCGGATCGAGGCCGCGGCCGTCGTCGGCGATCTGGATCACCACGTGCCCCCCCCGGTGAAAGGCCCGCAGCGAAATCGTGCCCGCGGCCGGCTTGCCGGCCGCCAGCCGCTCGGCCGGCGGCTCGATGCCATGATCGGCGGCGTTGCGGATCATGTGGACGAGCGGGTCGCCGAGCTCCTCGATCACGGTGCGGTCGAGCTCCGTCTCCTCGCCCTCGACGACCAGCCGGATCTCCTTGCCGAGCCCGAGGGCCGCGTCGCGCACGAGCCGCCCCATCTTCTGGAACGTGCCGCGGATGGGCACCATCCGCATGGCCATCGCCGTCCGCTGGAGGTCGGCGGTGATTCCCCGCAACTGGTGCAGCGCGCGGGCGAGCTGCTCGTGGCCGCCGGTGGCGGCCTGCACGACCATCGACTGGGCGATCACGAGCTCACCAACGAGGTCGACGAGCCCGTCGAGCTTGGACGTGTCGACCCGGACGGAGGCAGCGGATGCGGCCGACCGCACGGCCGGGGGAGGCGATGCGGCCGGAGGCGTCGCGACCGGCGCCGGCGGGAGAGCCGGGGATGGGGCGACTGCGGCCGGCGGCACCACCGCGGCGGCGGCAGGGAGCGGGGCCGGCGCCGGCGGAGCCGGGCTCGGCTCGGCGGCTTCGTGCGAGGGGGCGGCCTGGGGGCTCGCGAGGACGGCATGGACGCGCTCCACGATCGCCTTGACCGGCAGCGGGATCGCCCGGCCGGGCTCGTGACCATCGAGCTGGCGCGACATCTCGGCAACGGCCCGGGCGACCGTGTCGGCCGCCGCGAGCACGACGTCGATGGCATCGCGGTCGAGCCGGCGACTGCCACGGCGGGCCGCGTCGAGCAGCGACTCGACCTCGTGGGCCAACCGCTGGAGCACGACCAACCGCATCACGGCGGCGTTGCCCTTGAGCGTGTGGAAGCCACGGAACATGGTCGCCAGGGTGTCGGCGTCATCGGGGTTCGCTTCGAGCGCGATGGCCGACCGCTCGATGTCGCCGAGAAGCTCCTCCGCTTCGGTGCAGAAGAGCCGCATGAGCTCGGGCTCGGCTCCGGCAGGCAGCACGGCCACGTTCTCCACCTCCGCGGGATCGGCGGGAGGCTGCCAACGGTTCCTCGCCGGCGGTCGGGGCAGAGCGGCCGGGGGCGAGTCGACCGCCTCCACGGCTGCGTCCGCCGGCGCCGGAGCCGAGAGCGCAGCCGGCCAGGCAGGCAGCGGACGCTCCTGCGCCCAGGCGGTGAGCGACTCCTCCATCCAGCCATGCCAGAGCCCCAGCCACGAGGCCTGGTCGGCCGTCGCCGGAGCGTTGAGCCGGGCGAGTGCCGCCGCGACGCCTTGCATGAGATTCTCCGGAGCGGCAGCGCTCCCGGCCACCGACTCGAACTCGCCCAGAAGTTCGGCGAGTGGGCCACTCACGAAACCCCCGCCGGGCTCGGCAAACGCGAGCTCGAGCCCGATGCGGCGCAGCAGCCCGCGAAGCGTCTCGATCGTCGGCTCGGACGGCATGGGACGGGACTGCTCGCGAGGGGCGCGGGGCTGCCGCGGGATAAGGCCGGGGAACGTCCGCCAATCCTAGCTCGCGATCCCCGGCCCGTCGGACGCTGCGGAAAACCGCCCCGCCCGCCGGCAGCGGGGATTTCCGGCCCTCGCCCGGCCACCCCGAAATGCGAACTAGACTTGCCCGCCGGGCCGGCCGCGTCGGCCGTTTGCCCCAGGGAAGCGTCCGATGAACACGATGCAGCGGCTCAAGCTCACCACGATCGGGCCCGTGATCGGCCTGCTCGTGCTGTCGCTGGCCGCCTTCTGGAATCAGCGGAACCTCAACCGCGCCCAGGCCAACCGCTTCGAGTCCTACCGGCTCGCCCAGGAACTGCGGCAGAGCTCCGACGAGCTCACGCGACTGGCCCGGACCTACGTCGTGACGGCCGATCCCGAGTATGAGCGGCAGTATTGGCACGTGCTCGCCGTCCGCAACGGCGGAGCACCGCGCCCCGACGGCCGCACGGTGCCGCTGCGCACGCTGATGGAGCGGCAGGGCTTCACGCCGGCGGAGTTCGCCAAGCTCAAGGACGCCGAGGACAACTCCAATGCGCTCGTGACCACGGAGACCGTGGCGATGAACGCCGTGAAGGGGCGGTTCGCCGACGGCAAGGGGGGCTACACGAGGGAGGCCGAGCCCGACCTCGACCTGGCCCGGCGGATCATGCACGACCCGAAGTACCACGACGACAAGGCCCTGATCATGGGGCCGATCAGGCAGTTCGAGGAGATGATCGACGACCGGACGGAGACCGCCGTGGCCGCGGCCCGCCTGCGGACCGATCTGCTGGTGCTCTTGATCGTCGGCCTCGCGTTCCTCGCGAGCATCCTCACCTGGCTCAGCATCGCCGGCCACGCCCGCACGCTGCAGGACGCCGTCGGCAGGCTGGCGGACACGGCCGAGAACGTGGGCAGCGGGGCGACCGAGGTGGCGGCCGCGAGCCAGTCGCTCGCCCAGGGAGCCTCGGAGCAGGTGGCCGCCGTGGAGGACATCTCGGCCTCCGCCCAGGAGACGAGCAGCATGGCCGGCGAAAACGCCCGCCGCACGCAGGCCGCCGCCGGGCTCGCGGGCCGGGAAGGGGAGCAGTTCGCCACGGCGACCTCGCTCCTGGGCGACATGGTGACCGCGATGGAACGCATCGACGACGCCGCGACCAGGATCTCGAAGATCAACAAGGTGATCGACGAGATCGCGTTCCAGACCAACATCCTGGCCCTCAATGCGGCCGTCGAGGCCGCCCGGGCCGGCGAGGCGGGGCTCGGCTTCGCGGTGGTGGCCGACGAGGTCCGCAGCATCGCCCAGCGGTCGGCGGAGGCCGCCCGCGAAGCGGCTGCCCTGATCGAGGAGTCGATCGCTCGCTCCCAGGCGGGCCGGACCAAGGTGGCGAACGTGAGCGCCGCGATCGCGGCCTTGGCCGAGCAATCCGCCCAGGTTCGCTCGCTGGTGGAGGAGGTTCAGGGCGGCAGCCGCGAACAGCAGCGGGCGGTGGAGCGGATCGGCGACGCACTGCGGCAGATCGAGGAGGTGAGCCAGCAGGCGGCCGCGGGCGCCGAGCAGGGCTCGGCCGCCGCCGAGCAGCTTTCGGCACAGGCCGCGTCGCTGCTCGACGTGGTGGGCATCATCGGCCGGATGGTGGGCCGCTAGCCCGCGGGCGTCCGGTCACCCAGGAGTACGGTCACGCCGGGACAGGATCGCCCACGACGTTGGGGCCACACCGACCCTGTTCCGGCGGAAATTACTCACGGGGTCACGAACGACGCCGCGTGTCGCAGCGCGGTCTCGGGGCCGGCGGTGCTCCTCTCCGCGCCTCCGGCGATCGCTACGACCGGCCCAGGGACGATGGTGCGCCTCGCGGTGGCCGCGTATCGCCTGCGGCTTGTGCGAGTCTCACCGACCGACCCCGCCGAAAGCGTCTCAGCAGGCTCGTTGCCGGGAGTCCGGTCACGCCGTGACCGGATCACACAGAGCGCTGCGTCAGCACTGTTCCGGTTCCGGCGGAACCGAACTCCCGGGGGTCGAGGACGTGGCCGCAGAAACTCATATCTGCCAGTCGGCCGAGGGCTCGGGGGCCTCACCCCGCATCCGGAGCTTGGGCCGCTCGAGCACCACCGTCGTATGGGGATCGACGGAGCGGGTGAGCCACACGCTGCTGCCGATCACCGAATCGTGGCCGATCCGCGTTGCTCCGCCGAGCACGGTGGCATTCGCGTAGATGACGACGCGGTCCTCGATCGTGGGATGCCGCTTCGTGCCCCGCACGAGGTGCCCGTCGGCATCGGTCTGGAAGGAGAGAGCGCCCAGGGTGACACCCTGGTAGATCTTCACGCGGCTGCCGATCTCGCAGGTCTCCCCGATCACCACGCCGGTGCCGTGGTCGATGAAGAAGTGGTCGCCGATCGTGGCTCCGGGATGGATGTCGATGCCGGTCCGCGAATGGGACCATTCCGCCATCATGCGCGGGATGAGCGGGACTTCGAGCCGATGGAGCAGATGGGCGAGGCGGTGGATCGTGACCGCTTCCACCCCGGGATAGCAGAAGATGATCTCGTCGAGCGTGCGGACGGCCGGGTCGCCGTCGTAGGCCGCCTGGACGTCGGTGGCCAGCACGCGGCGAACCTCCGGGATTCGCTCCAGGAACTCGACCGCCTTGGCCTGGCCGAGCGCCTCGAAGTCGGCCTCCTCCGTGCAGCCCTGCACGGCCTCGGGCACCGGCGGCGGCTCGAGGCCGGCATCGGTCGCGGCCCGTCCGGCGGCGACGATGTGACGCAGCGCGCGACCGATCTGCGTGGTGAGCTTGTCGTGGAGGCCGTCGACGAGGTCGCCCACGTGGTAGGTGACGTTGCCGAGGTGGAGATTCTCCCGTCGCCGGTAGCCCGGGTAGAGGATCTCCTTGAGATCCTCGCAGGCCGAGATGACGGTGTCGTAGCTCGGCAGCGGGCAGTGGCCGAGGTGGTGGATCGCCGGAGGATGCTGGTAGGTCTCGACGATCCGCCGGGTGAGGGCGGGCAGCTGCTCCTTGAGCCGGATATCGGTGGACATAGACGTCGATCGTAGAAGCCGGCAGACACGCCCCGCAAACGCCCACCGGAAAAGTCGGCGGGTCTGGGGCGGGGAATTGAGACCCGCTTGGAAAATCAGCCCACTGGCCCGCCCCCGCCCGCGGCCGGGCAAACAGGGCAGTCTGGAGGACGCCGGGGGTGGCGGCCTCCGGTCGCGGCTCGCGCAGGCCGACGGGCCGGTCAGCCCGCCTCACCGGCGGCCGCCAGGGCCTCGGGAATCGTGAACTTGCCCTCGTAGAGCGCGCGGCCCACGATGCAGCCGGCACAGCCTGTGCCCGCGACGCGGCGAATGTCGTCGGCCGTCGCCACGCCCCCCGAGGCCACGACCGGCAGCGGCACGGCCCGGGCCATCTCGTCGAGCGCCACGAGGTTCGGGCCCGACAGCATCCCGTCGGTGGCGATGTCGGTGTAGACGATCGCCGCCAGCGGCAGGCTCGCGTGCCGGCGGGCCACGTCGAGCGCCGTGACGCCGCTCGTCTCGAGCCAGCCGCGCACGGCCACGCGGCCCTCGCGGGCGTCGAGGCCGAGCACGATCCTGCCGGGAAAGGCCTCGGCCAACTCGACGAGAAGTTCCGGCCGCTCGATCGCCACGCTGCCCACCACGACCCGGGCGACACCGGCGTCGAGGTAGGCGCGGGCCGCCTCCAGCGTGCGGACACCGCCCCCGAGCTGGCAGGGCACACCGGCGGCACTCACCATCCGGGCGACGAGTGCCGCCTGCGTGGGCCGGCCGTCCTTCGCGCCGTCGAGATCGACGATGTGCAGCCGCCTGGCTCCCGCCGCCACGAAGCTGCAGGCCATCGCGACCGGATCGTCGCCGAAAACGGTCTCCTTCGCGTAGTCACCCTGCAGGAGCCGAACACACCTGCCGTCGCGGAGGTCGATCGCGGGCCAGAGTTCCATGGAATGAGTCTCTCGTCGGGGGCGGGGCGTGTCAGGTGCGGGCCAGCCAGTCGGCGAGCAGCGCCAGTCCGGCGGCCTGGCTCTTCTCCGGATGAAACTGCGTGGCGAACAGATTGCCCCGGCGGACGGCGGCGCAGAACGGACCGCCGTAGTCGGCCGTGGCCGCGATCACCTCCGCGTCGGCCGGCCGGGCGTGATAGGCGTGCACGAAATAGAAATGCTCGCCGTCGGCGACCGGCCGCCAGTCGCCGCGCCAGGTGACGGCGTTCCAGCCCATGTGAGGCACTTTCAGCCCCGCCGGCAAGTCGAACCGCGGCACCTCGCCCGGGAGGATGCCGAGCCCCTCGTGCCGCCCCCCCTCGAGACCCGTCTCGAAGAGCAGCTGCAGCCCCATGCAGATGCCGAGAAACGGCCGGTCGGCCTGGACGTGGGAGACGATCGGCTCGACGAGCCCGCGGGAATGCAACTCCCGCATCGCATCCCCGAAGGCCCCCACGCCCGGCAGGACGAGCCGCGTCGCGGCGGCGACGGCGGCCGGGTCGCTCGTGATCGTGGCCGGGCAGCCGAGCTTTTCGAAGGCTTTCTGGACACTCCGCAGATTGCCGCTGCCGTAATCGACGATCGTGAGCATGCGCCGAGTCTACAGGGTTCCTGCCGGCCTGGGCATCCGTGCCCCCGCGGCGGGGCCGGGCTCGAACCGGAAGGCCACGCGCCCGGGCGTGGCGGCTCAGCCGCCGTCGCCGGTCCGTTCCGGATACACGACGATCTCGACCCGACGATTCCGGGCCCGACCGGCGGCCGTGGCGTTGGACACGAGCGGGTGGTTGGCGCCGTGGGCGACGATGAACAGCTGCGCTTCCTTGAGCGTGGTCCGCGTCGTGAAGAAGTCGAACACGGCCGCCGCCCGGGCGGCGGTGAGCTGGTGGGCCGACGCCCAGGTGCCGCTCTGCAGGGGCTCGGTGTCGAGGTGCCCCTCGATGCCGATGAAGTGCCCGGGATAGACGCGCTCGAGCTCCTGGGCCACCTGCGTCAGGAGCGTCACGCCTCCGGGCAGGAGGTTCGCCGTGCCACCGTCGAACAGGCGATCGGCCGGCACGTCGATCCGCACCACGGCGCCGTCGAACCGCGGCTCCAGATCGGGCAGCTTGAGCTGCGCGACGGCCGACTGCATCGTGGCCGAGGGCGTGGAGGCCGCCGCTCCGGGCGCTCCGCCCGCGGTCGTCGCGGCCGGAGGCATGCCGGCCGTCCGGGCCCGGGCGAGTTGCGTCGACGTGCTCGCGAGCTGATCACGCAGCGCCGCGATCTCGTCCTGCATCAGCTGCGACTCCTGCCGGGAGCGGACGAGCGCCGCCTCGAGCTGGCTGCCGTCGAGGTTCGCGTAGGAAGGCGGCATCGCCGACGTGACGGCCTGCGGCACGGTGTGGGCCGGGGCCGCGACGCCCGGTGGCGGCTCCAGCGAAAGGGGCGCGGCCGGCGGGGCCGTCTTGAAGGGATTGGACGCGCAGCCCACGAGCCCCAGCGCCGCCAGGCAGGCGGCGACGCGAGGCGGGAGCAGATCACAAGCGGAGTGGAATCGGCGCATCCCTGAGCCCTGCAGTGGGGCGGGATGATAGGGAGCGCCCCACCGGCCGGGCAAGGCCTGGAAAACCGGTGAAACCCGGGGCTTTCCGCACCATGGGCGTTGGGCAGGCGGCTCAGGCCGCCGTCCGGCGGAGCCGCATCCACGCCCAGAGCGTGACCGCGGTCAAGAGGATCACGAGCGTCACCACCGCGGCCAGTTCGAGCGGCCGCCCCAGTTGCTCCGCGGCCGCCGCCCAGATCGGCCGCCAGCACACGACCACCAGGGCGAGCGCCAGGCACAGGCTCGGGCCGAAGGGAAGCTCCGACTCCGAGTGCCGCACCAGCTGGAGCACGCCGTGGGCCAGCCCGATGAAGACGGCCAGCGCGCAGGCGAGCAGGCAGGCCTGCCAGCCGAGCCAACTGCCCGCCATCGCCATCAGCGTCACGTCGCCGAACCCCATCGCCTCGCGGCCGAGGGCGTAGGAGGCACCGATCCTGGTCGCCCAGATCATCCCCGCCGCCACGCCCAGACCGATGAGCGCCGTCACGAGCCCGGCCCAGTGATCGCCGCCCACCCGCCAGGCCGCCACGAGACCGGCGAGCCCGGCGACGGCGACGACGAGCCGCAGCCGAAGGAGGCCGCCTCCCGAACCGGCCGGCTCGCCGTCGGCCGCGGGCGGCAGGCCGAACCACCACCACGCCACGAACAGGGCGGCCGCGACCGCGAGCCCCGCGACACCCGTCGCCCAGCCGGGGAGCCCCGGATGGTGGAGCGGGCCGAAGCCGCCGAGCACGTCGGGCACGATCGCGGGGGGAGCGAACGACCGCTCCACCGCATGCCCGACCGGCAGCAGCGTGGCGGGCAGACATGCGTTCCAGGCGAGACCGGCGAGCACGCCCGGCACCGTGATCTCGTCTGGAATCACGCGGTGCCGCAGGTCCACCCAGGCCGCCGCGGCCAGCAGCGCGAAGAGCACCATGTGGGCCGCGTATCGCAGGCAGACGACGCCCGGATCGGCCGCCGCCACGGCGTCGGGCAACTGGCCGAGCGTGCGGATCTCCCACCACCAGAGCGCGACGGCCGCGACCACGGTCGCGACCTCGACGAGCCGCTCGACGCCCGGCGCCTCCGGTGGGCCGCTCACCCGCCGCACGCCCCGGGTCAACAGTCGCCCCACGACGGCGGCAGCCGGCACGACGACGGCCAGCAGCCAGCCGCTCTGGCACCATCCTGCCACGGCCGCGGAAACGTCGGTCACGGGATCGTCTCCGGGATCTCCGCGGGTGGCCCGGGCCGCCAGGTGGCGAGCCATGCCCCCAGCCGT
The DNA here is from genome assembly GCA_046090525.1 of Planctomycetota bacterium. GTDB lineage: Bacteria > Planctomycetota > Planctomycetia > Pirellulales > UBA1268 > QWPN01. Next base: position 7,038 of record JBJTAA010000148.1, on the reverse strand, counting down.
GCCGCGATCCGGTCGGGGGAATCGACGGCGGCGTCGACGACGGCGTCGGCGACCGACCGATAGAGGGGCTCACGGGCCACGACAGCCGCCGCGACCTCGGCGAGCGCGTCGCCACCGCCGAGCGCCGGCCTGCGCGCGCTCGTGGTCGGGTCGGCGGCGAGTCGCTCGCGCAGCACGGCGGCCGGAGCCTGCAGCCAGACGACCGGTCGGCCGCGGGAGGTCAGCAGGGTGCGGTTTTCCGGCCGGAGCACGACTCCGCCACCCGTGGCCAGGACACCGGCTTCCCGATCGAGCAGCCGCGCCAGGAGCTCGGCTTCGCGGTCCCGAAAAAAAGGTTCGCCGCGGTCGCGAATCACGGCGGCGATGGTGGCGCCGAGTTCGAGTTCGAGCACGTCGTCGGCGTCGGTCCAGGGGCAGCCGAGCCGGGCGGCGAGCCGGGCGGCGACGGAGCTCTTGCCGGTGCCCCGGTAGCCGACGAGCGTGATGCGTGGCATGGTGCCGCCTTGTCTCCGGGCGTGCTTCAGGCCGGCTGCTTGGCCGACGCGGTGGCCCGCTTGAGCGCCTCCCGCATCACCGCCACCGGCGGCTCGACGCCATGCCAGGTGCGGAACTGGATCGCCGCCTGCCGCACGAACATCTCCACGCCGGTCACCACCCGGCAGCCGGCCGCACGGGCTTCCTTGATGAACAGCGTGTTCTCGGGATTGTAGACCGTGTCGAACACGACCATGTAGGGGCGGAAGTGCTCCTTCTCGAAGGGCGTCTGATCCACGTCTGGGTGCATGCCGATCGGGGTGGCGTTGACGATGCAGTCGTGGGGCATGCGATGGCGGGCGGCCCAGTCCACCGCCTTGCAGCCGACGTCCGCCGCGACCTTCCGGGCCCGCTCCGTCGTCCGCGAGGCGATCGTGACGTCCACGCCGCGCTGCTTGAGCCCGAAGGCCACGGCCCGCGCCGCCCCTCCGGCCCCGAGCACCAGGGCCGTCTTCACGCCCAGCCCCTGGCCGGCGGCGAGTTGCTCGCCCTCGGCGAGCAACGCCTCCAGGCTCTCGACCGCGGCGATCGCGTCGGTGTTCGAGGCCGCGATGCCGGCGGGGGTGAACGAGAGCGTGTTGGCGGCGCCGATCGACCGCACGAGGTCGTCCTGGATGGCGCACTTCGCCAGCACGGCCTCCTTGTGTGGGATCGTGACGCTCAGGCCCGCGAGCGGCCAGCGGCCCGCCTCGGTGAGGAACTCCGAAAGCTGGTCGGCCGGCACCCGGAACGGCACGTAGACGGCGTCGATGCCGGCTGCCGCCAGGGCGGCGTTGTGGACGACCGGGCTCAGGCTGTGGGACACGGGGTCGGCGACCACGCCGTAGATCCGCGTCGCCCGCCCGATGCTGTCATAGCGGTAGAGATCCCGCATCGCCCGCCAGCTGATCTGGCCCGGTGCCAGCGACCGCTCGTCGCTGAAGGTGGCGAACACGAACGGGGATCCGGCGCGACCGCACAGGATCCGGGTCGGCACGCCGATGTCGCCCATGCAGATGCCCACGGTCGGCACGCGGGCGGCCTTGACGAGCTCCAGCATCCGCAGGTTGTCGGTGGGATGGTTCGCCATCGTGGCGATCTTGACCACGTCGGCATCGAGGGCCGCCATCCGCTTGTGCAGGTGGGCGAGGTCCGCGGGCGTGCGGAGCGTGTCGTGGTGGCTCACGATCCGTTTCGTCCGCCCGTAGCGGCGGATCCCGCCGGCGATGTCGTCCTCGAGGTCGACGTAGTCGGCACCTTCGACGATCGCCAGCCGCAGGAGTTGGAGGCGGGCCTCCTCGGACCGGTCCCAGCGGCCGCCGTCGCTCTTTCTCCTGCACGTGACGATCGCGGGGCAGGGGCGGTCCCTGAGCAGCCGCTTCACCTGCACCTCGCCCTGGATGTAGTCGAGCCGCAGCTCGACGAGCTGCACGCCGTTCTCGGCGAGGTGCTTGTGTTCGGCGATCAGGTGCCGATGACGGCCCCGTCCGATGCTCACGCAGATCATGCGGTCTCCGACATCACGACTGAGGATACCCGGGGTCAGGTGCGGCGGAACTGGCGGTCGAGATCCCGCCGCGACAAGGTCAGCGACGTCGGCCGGCCGTGCGGGCAGTGGTGCGACTCGGGAACGAGTTCGCGGTCGTGGACGAGGGCGTCGACCTCGGCCTGGGAGAGCGGATCGCCCGCCTTGATCGCCGCCTTGCAGGCCAGGCCGTGGAGCACCTCGTCGACGAGCAAGGCCGCCGACCCGCCGGCGGCCGACGCAGCGGCGAGCCGGTCGAGCACCTCGCGGACGAGTTCGCGGGCCGGGGTGTCGCCGGCCAGCGACGGCTTGCTCGTGACGATCACCGTCGCGCCCCCGAAGGGCTCCACCTGCATCCCGGCCTGTCGGAGCGCGGCCGCGTGATCCTGGACGAGTTCGAGCTCGGCCGGCGCGAGTTCCACCCGCTCGGGCACGAGCAGTCGCTGCACCTCCAGGCCGCCGGTCGCGACCGAGGCCTTGAGCCGTTCGTAGAGCAGCCGTTCGTGCAGCGCATGCTGGTCGATGACCTCGATCCCCTCGCCGCTCTCGACCACGATGTAGCGGTCGTGCATCTGGACGGCCCGCATCCGACGCTCCGGTGCGGGGGGCGAACCCGGGCCGGCCTCGTCGAGCTCCCAGGCCGCGGGTCGGTCCGCGGCGCGGGGCCGATCGGCCACGGCGGCGCCAGCCGCAGCGGCGGCCTCGGGTCGTGGGAGCGGGGCGGCGGGGGGCCGCGACCAGGCCGGGAACATCGAGGGGGCGGGCTCGACCGGCCCGGCGGCGGAGGGCGGCACGAGCCGGGTGCCGGTGCCCCCGGCCAGGAACCGGGTCCGCAGCGCCGACAGCACCAGCCGGTAGAGCCGCGCCGGCTCCCGAAACCGCACCTCCATCTTGGCGGGATGCACGTTGACGTCGACCGCGTCGGCCGGCACGTCGAACCGGAGGAAGGCGATCGGCTGGCGACCTCCGAGCAGCAGGCCGCGGTAGGCCTCCTGCACCGCGTGGAGCAGGGAGCGATCGCGGAAGGGGCGGCCCGCCACGAACAGGTGCTGGAGCCGGCCGCTGGCCATGTCGTCTTCGGGCCGACCGACGTAGCCCGACATGGCCAGTTCACCGTCGTCGGCCTCGACCTCGAGCAGCCGGTCGGCGAGCTCGTGGCCGTAGATGCCGGCGATCCGCTCCCGCCACGACGCGGCCGCCGGCAGATCGTGCGCCCGGCGGGGCTTGCCCTCCGCGGAAGCCTGGTGGGAGAGCGTGAAGGCGACGCCCTGGTGGGCCAGCGCCGTGCGCACGAAGGCCTCGGCCGCGTGCGACCATTCCGTCTGGGCGGCCCGCAGGAAGGCCCGGCGGGCGGGGACATTCCCGAACAGTTGGCGGACCTCCACCGACGTGCCCGTGCCGCAGCCGTCGGGCGCGACCTCACCCACCCGGCCGCCGTCCACGGTGATCATCGCCCCCGCCGCCCCCGGCTGCCGGGAGCGGATGGTCAGTCGCGACACCTCGCCGATGCTCGCCAGCGCCTCTCCCCGGAACCCGAGCGTCGCGATCCGGTCGAGGTCGTCGGCGGACCGGAGCTTGCTCGTGGCATGCGCCGCCACCGCCAGCGGCAGCTCCTCGGCGGGGATGCCGCAGCCGTCGTCCACGACCCGCACCAGGGCCACGCCCCCCTGTTCGAGCTCCACGTCGATCCGCGACGGCTCGGCGTCGAGGGCGTTCTCGAGCAGCTCCTTGACCACGCTCGCCGGCCGCTCCACGACCTCGCCGGCGGCGATCCGATTCACCACCGACTGCGGGAGTTTTTCGATCCGTGGCATGCCCGATCCGTCTGTGCGCCCCTGGGTCAGAAGCATCGTAACACCGTCCGGGCCGGGCGTTCGCCCGCCTCCGGAAGCGGCGTCACGTCAACTGGTATTCCTTGATCTTGCGGTAGAGCGTGCGCTCGCCGATGCCCAGGAGGGCGGCGGCCTGCTCGCGGTTGCCACCCGTCAGCTTGAGCGTCTCCGCGATGAAGATCCGCTCCACCTCCTCCAGCGGCTTGCCCACGAGCGACTGCAGGCCGGAGTTCATCTCGACCGGCCCGGCGACGGCGGCGGCGGGCGCGTCGGGAGCGAGCTCCAGCGGCAGGTCGTCGACGTCGAGCGTCTCGTCGCAGTCCACCACCACCATGCTCTCCACCACGTTCCGCAACTGCCGGACGTTGCCCGGCCAGGGATACGAGCCCAGCTTGACGCGGGCGGCGAGCGACACGCCCCGGATCGACTTGCCGTGGCGCTTGGCGAACTGCTTCACGAAGTGCTCGATCAGGAGCGGAATGTCGCCGGCCCGCTCCCGGAGCGGCGGGATCGCCACCGTCACCACCTTGAGCCGATGGTAGAGATCGCTGCGAAATCCGCCCGACTCGATCGCCTCCTCCAGGTTGCGGTTGGTGGCCGACAGGATGCGGACGTTCACCCGCACGGGGGTGTTCGAACCGACCCGCGTGATCTCCCCCGACTCGAGCACCCGCAGGAGCTTGATCTGCGTGGCCATCGGCATGTCGCCGACCTCGTCGAGGAACAGCGTGCCGCCGTTGGCATACTCGAACTTGCCCACCCGGTCGCTCGAGGCATCGGTGAAGGCGCCCTTCACGTGGCCGAAGAGCTCGCTCTCGAGGATGTTCTCGCTCAGGGCGGCGCAGTTGAGGGCGACGAACGGCTTGGGCTTGCGGGGGCTGTTCTGGTGGATCGCCTGGGCCACGAGCTCCTTGCCGGTCCCCGTCTCCCCCTGGATGAGCACCGTGGCGTCGGTGGGGGCGATGCGCTTCATCCGGTCCACGAGCGCCAGCATCTGGGGGCTCGAGCCGATCACCCCCTCGAATCCGAACTTCTCGTCGAGCCGCCGGATGAGCTCGAGGTTCTGCCGCTTGAGCCGGATGCCCTCGGAGGCCTTCTCCACGGCCGCCCGGAGGTGGCCGAGGTCGAGGGGCTTTTGCAGGTAGGTGAAGGCCCCCTGCTGCATCGCCAGCACCGCCGAGGGAATCGTGCCGTGGCCCGTGACGACGATCACCTCGGTCTCGGGGCTGGCCCGCTTCGCCCGGGCCAGAATCTCCAGGCCGCCGATGTCGTTCATCATCAGGTCGGTGACGACGACGTCGAACACCTCCTGCTCGATCCGGCGGGCGCCCTCCCCGCCGCTGCCGACCACCGTCACGTCGTGGCCGAGCCGACCGAGCCCCTCGCCCATGGTGCGGGCATGCACGATGTCGTTGTCCACCACGAGCACGCGGATCGGGCCGGCGGGCTCGGCGGCGGCCGCAGGGGACGGGGCGGGCTTCGGGGATGAGGCGGTCTCGGCCATGAGGGTCGATGGTACGCAGCGGTGCGAAGGGGCGTCCAGTTGCCCGCCAATCTCACCGGGAGCCACCGCCGGCGGCGGGACGCTCGCGCGGAGGCAGGCGGGGCGGGGCGGGAAGCCAGATCGTGACCTTCGTGCCCCGGCCGGGCGTGCTCTCGACGTCGATCGTGCCGCCGTGGGCCTCGATGATCTTGCGGGCGGTGGGCAGACCGAGGCCGGAGCCGCCCTGCTTGGTCGTGTAGAAGGCCTGGAACACCTTGCCGAGCGTCTCGGCATCCATGCCGGGGCCGGTGTCGATCAGCTCCACGAGCACGCCCAGGCCCGCCGGCCGCGTGCGGACGACGAGCTGCCCGCCCGCCTCCATCGCCTGCACGGCGTTGAGCAGGAGATTCAGGATCGCGGAGCGGAAGGTCTCGCGGTCGAGTCGCACGCTCGGCAGCTCAGGATCGAGGTAGCGAATCACCTCGACGCCCGACTCCTGGGCGCGGATGGCGAAGAAGTCGAGCAGTTGCTCGAGTTCCTCGTTGAGATTGCCGGGCTCGGGCGAGAGCGACTCCTGGCGGGCGAAGTCGAGGAAATCGCCGAGCAGTTTCTGCAGCCGGTCGCACTCCTGCCGCACGAGCTCGATCTTGGCCCGGGCCCGCCGGTCACGCTGCTTGGTGGCGGAGTCGCCGCCGGTCTCGGCGAAATCCTCCGCCAACAGCTCCATGTTCAGCCGGATCGTGGAGAGCGGGTTGCAGATCTCGTGGGCCAGGCCGCCGACGAGCGCCGCGAACTCGGCGTAGGTCTCCGCACGCGTCGAGTCGCGGTCGTCGTCGGCCGCCATGGCCCGCTCTCCACCACCAGGGCTTGCCCGTCGGGAACCGGGGCCGGGGCGTCACTCCGCGGGGGCCGGCTGGCCGCCGCCACCCGCCTCGGCCAGCTCGCGGAGCGCCGCCTTGCGGCTGAGCTTGACGCGATCCTGGTCGTCCACGGCGATCACCTTGACCCGCATGATGTCGCCGACGCGGCAGACGTCGCCGACGCTCGAGACGTACTCGTCGGAGAGCTCGCTGATGTGGCAGAGGCCGTCCTTGCCGGGCACGAGCTCCACGAACGCGCCGAACTCCTTGACGCTCGTCACGCGGCCCTCGTAGATCCGGCCGATCTGGATCGAGGCGGTGAGCGCCTCGACCTGCGCCATGGCCGCCATCGCCCCCTCGGCGTCGTGGCTCGCCACGGTCACCGTGCCGTCGTCCTCCACCTCGATGCTGGCCCCGGTGGAATCCTGGATCGCCCGGATCGTCTTGCCGCCCGGGCCGATCAGCAGGCCGATCTTGTCGGGATTGATCCTGGTCCGCAGGAGCCGCGGCGCCCAGACCGAGATCTCCGGCCGCGGCCGGCGGATCGCCGAGAGCATCGTCTTGAGGATCTCCAGCCGGGCCTCGCGGGACTGCCGCAGCGTGGCCTCGATGATCGCCCGCGAGATGCCGTTGATCTTGAGGTCGAGCTGGATGCCGGTGATGCCGTTCTGCGGCCCTGCGATTTTGAAATCCATGTCGCCGTAGTGGTCCTCGTCGCCGATGATGTCGGTGAGCAGGGTCCAGCGGTCCTCGCTCTCCTTGACCAGGCCGACGGAGATGCCCGCCACCGGATGGGAGATCGGCACGCCGGCGGCCATCAGGCCG
>JBJTAA010000147.1:0-3007 GCA_046090525.1 Planctomycetota bacterium | reverse complement strand
GCGACAAGCCCGGCCCCCGTGGCGGGGCTCTCGATCGCGCCGGCCACCGTGCCGCCCGATGCGGCCAGAGCGGCACTGAAGGTCACGACCGCGCCGGGCACGCCGCCGGGCACGCATACGCTCGCGCTCAAGGGAAAGGTTTCGTTCTTCGACCGGGAAGTCGCGTTCGAGCAGAAGGTCTCGCTCGTGGTCGCCCCCAAGCCGCAGGAGCCTGCCAAGCCATGACCCGTTCCATCCTGAATGCCGCCGTTACGCGGGGCACGACGACCGTCGGGGGGCTGACGTTCGGGCTGCTGCTCGCCATCGGCCTGCGTTCGGCCGCCGCCGAGGGTCTTCCGATCGCCGCTCCCGCCCGCCAGGAGCCCGTCCGGTTCGCCGATGAGGTGGTGCCGATGCTCGCGGCCAATTGCACCGCCTGCCACAACCAGAAGGTGCGGGAGGGGGGCCTCTCGATGGACTCCCTCGATCGCATGCTTGCCGGGGGCGACTCCGGGCCGTCGGTGGTGGCGGGCAAGCCCGCGGAAAGCGTGCTCTTTCTGCGGGCGAGCCACCGACAGGAGGATTTCATGCCGCCCCCGTCCAACTCGGTGGGGGCGAAGAATCTCTCGCCCGAGCAGCTCGGCCTGCTCGAGCGGTGGATTGCCGAGGGGGCGAAGGCGACGGCGGTGGTCGCCAAACCGATCCAATGGCGGCCGTTGCCCAAGGGCACCGGCGGTGTGATCGCCGTGGCGATGTCGGGCGATGGACGGATGACGGCCGCGGCCCGGGCCGGGCGGGTCAGCCTTTACGACACGCTCTCCGGTCGGGGACTGACGACCCTCGTCGATCCGGGCCTGGCGGGCTTCGCGCCCGACGTGGCCCATGCCGATACGGTTTCGGCGCTGGCCTTTTCGCCCGCCGAGGACCTCCTGGCAACAGGCTCATTTCGCACGATCAAGCTCTGGAAGCGGTCCGAGCCGCGACGGATCGCCGAACTGCCCGGTACGGCGGGCGCCTCGCTCCTGGCCCGAGCGGCCACCGGCGGCGTGGTCGTGCTGGGGCTGCCAGACGGCCGCTTGGCCGTGGCTGATGCGGCGGCCGCGGAGCCTGCATCGGGCATGAGGCTCTTCGGCATGCCGGGGCAGCCGGTCACCGCCGCGGCGATCGCGCCGGACGGCGGCAGCCTCTTCACCGCCGCCAAGGACAACGTCGTCACCGCCTGGCGGCTGGCCGATGGCGTGGCGATCGGGCGGCTCGCCCGTCCCGGCGAGGTGCGGTCTCTTGCCGTCGTCAACGGCGGCACCCGTCTGGTGACGGCGGAGGCCGATAGCGTGCTGCGGCTCTGGGAACTGCCGCTGGCGGAGGCCGCGGCCGATCCTACGGCCGCCAAGCCGATCAAAGAGATCGCCGGCGCCCCGCAGCCACTGGTGGGCCTGGTCGAGATGCCCGCCGTGAGCGGTCATGTCGTGGCGGGCTGCGGTGATGGTGTCGTGCGGCTGTGGAACCTGGAGACCGGGGGGGTCGTGCGGCAGTTCGCCCACGGCGGCGCGGTGGCGGGCATCGCCGTCAGCCCTGACGGTAGCCGGCTGGCGACCGTCGGCACCGTCCCGGGCCTGAAGCTCTGGAACGCCGCCGACGGAGCGATGATCCTGCACGTGACTGGCGACCATCGCATTGCCGACCGGCTCGCCGCCCGGGATGCCGACATCACCGTCCTCAAGCAGGATGTGGAGTTTGCCAAGGGCCAGGTGGCCGCCGCCGAGAAGGCCAAGGGTACGGCCGCGGAGGAGGTGAAGAAGGCCGGCGAGAAACTCGCCGCGGCTGAAAAGACGTTCAAGGAGAAGGATGACGCCGCCAAGGCCGCAAAGGCCGCCCGTGACGAGGCCGACAGGCTGTCCGCCATGGCCACGGCCGCCGTGCCCCTGGCGGAGGCGGCCGTCGAGGTCGCCACGAAGGCTGCCGCATCGGCGGCTGCCGGGGCCGAGGCCGCCGCCGCAGCCGCCGCGTCCTTCGCGAAAGCCGCCGAAGGCAATGCCGACGCGGCCGAGCCCCAGAAGACAATCCAGGCGGCTTCGGCCGCCGCCGCCGCCGCGAAGACCGCGGCCGATCAGGCACTCGCGCAGGCGCGCCAGCACGTCGAGAAGTCGAAGGCCAAGGCCACCGATCTTGCGGCCAAGGCGGCCGAGAAGGTCAAGGCTCAGGCGGCCGCAGACGAGGCGCTCGCCAAGGCCCGCACCGGTATCGACAGCGCCAAGCGGGATGGAGAATTCGCGGCCGCCGAGGTGAAGCGGGCCGACGAAGCGTTTCCCGCCCGTCAGGCGGATCTTGCCGCGGTGGAGGGACAGCTGAAGACGGCCGAGACCGAGCGGGGGGGGACCGATGCCGAGCGAAACGCCTCGGCCCGCCCCTTCGCGGCGGTAGCGTTCGCCGCGGACGCCTCGAGCCTCGTGTCGCTCGACCCCGCGGGCTGGGCTGTTTTCTCGGGAGCGCAGGATGGCCAGCCGCGGCGGGCCGTGGCCGTGGCGGCGCAGGCGGCGGGACTCGCCGCGATCGGGGACGGCCGATTGGTGGTCGCGGGCGGGCCGGCCGCCGCCACGGTCACCGACGTCCGCGAGCAGTGGATCCTCGTCCGTACGATCGGCGGGGAGACGACGCCTCCGGCGGTCGACGACGATCCCGCCGGTCCGCCGGTCGATGCTGTGCTCGCGCTCGCCTTCTCCCCCGACGGCAGCCTGCTCGCCTCCGGCAGCGGACGGGCCAGCCGTTCCGGCGAGATCAAGCTCTGGAAAACGGCCGACGGCACGCTCGCCCGGTCGATCCCGCAGCCCCACTCCGACACCGTCGTGTCGCTCGCCTTTTCGCGGGCGGGGGATCGCCTCGCCTCGGGCGGTACCGACCGCTTCGCGAAGGTCCACCTGGTGGCCGACGGCAAGACCGAGCGATCCTTCGAAGGGCACACCGGTCACGTGCTGGGCGTGGCATGGCAGGCGCATGGACGCCGGCTGGTGACCGGCGGCGCCGACAATGT
>JBJTAA010000146.1:0-4462 GCA_046090525.1 Planctomycetota bacterium | reverse complement strand
CCTCGCCGAGGGCGTAGGCGGCGCCGTGCCGGCGGGCGAGCACCCGCATCGCCCGGTCGCTGTAGCCGGAAAGCGCCGCCTGCACCAGCGGGGAGGCCAGGTGCACCCGGCCGATCGAGAGGCTGCGGAGGTGTATGGTCGTCATGGGAGGTTCATGGTAGCCGCGGCCCGGGAGTCCGGTCACGCCGTGACCGGATCAGGCAGGGCGCCGCGTCACCGCTGACCCGGTTCCGGCCCAGGAGTCCGGTCACGCCGTGACCGGATCAGGCAGGGCGTCGCGTCACCGCTGACCCGGTTCCGGCGGAACCGGGCTCCTGGGGCTGCGGCTCGTCAGGTCAGCACCGGGCACTGGTCGAACCAGGTGCGGCCCTGGGCTGCGATCCACTCCACGCTCTCCATCGGCCCCCAGTCGCCCGGCTCGTAGACCGGGATCGCGGGCATCGTGCCGGAGCCCCAGGCCCGCACGAAGGGGTCGATGATCTCCCACGCCTTTTCCACCTCGTCGGCCCGGGCGAACAGGCTCGCGTCGCCGTGCATCACGTCGAGCAGCAGCGGCTCGTAGGCCTCGGGCAGCCGGCCGGCGAACTCACGGGAGTAGCTGAACTCGAGATCGGTGTAGGTGAGCCGCATGCCCTCGCCCGGCACCTTGGTGTGGAAGTGGAGCTGGATGCCCTCGGCCGGCTGGATCTGGATCACCAGCCGGTTGGCCTCCCGCTCGAAGGTCGGCCGACCGCGGGCGAAGAGTTCGAGCGGCGGCTGGCGGAAGCCGATCACGATCTGCGTCGTGCGGCAGCTCATCGCCTTGCCGCTGCGCAGGTAGAAGGGCACGCCCTGCCAGCGCCAGTTGTCGATCTCCAGGCGGATTGCGCCGAAGGTGGCCGTCTGGCTGCCGGGGGCCACGCCGGGGTCCGCCAGGTAGCCGCGGTACTGGCCGCGGACACCCGCCGCCGCCACCTCGGCCGCCTCGAGCGGCCGGATCGCCTCCAGCACCTTCACCTTCTCGTTGCGGACGGCCGTGGCGTTGAACCGCGCGGGGGCCTCCATCGCCGTCACCATCAGGAGCTGGAGGAGGTGGTTTTGGAACATGTCGCGGAGGACGCCGGCCGTGTCGTAGTAGGCCCCGCGGCGGCCCACCGCCACCTCCTCGGCGACCGTGATCTGCACGTGGTCGATGTAGCGGCGGTTCCAGATCGGTTCGAAGATCGTGTTGGCGAACCGCAGTGCCAGGATGTTCTGCACCGACTCCTTGCCGAGGTAGTGGTCGATGCGGAACACCTGCTGCTCCCGGAACACGGCGTGCAGCCGCCCGTTGAGCGTGTGGGCCGTCGCCAGGTCGGTGCCGAAGGGCTTCTCGACCACGATCCGTCGCGGACCGGCGGCCTCGTCGGCCATGCCGAGCGACCCGAGCGCGGCGATCACGGGTTCGTAGAACTGCGGCGCGGTGGCGAGGTAGTAGACCCGCGTCGTGGGGCCGGCCCCTTCGAGCGCCGTCAGCCGCCGTTCCAGCCGGGCGACATCCTCGACCTGCCCGATGTCGCCCGGCTCGTAGAAGATCGAGTCGGCGAAGCGGCTCCAGACGGCCTCGTCGAAGGCGTCGCCGCCGGCATGGCCGGCGGTGGTCTCCCGCAGGCTCGCCCGCCACGCGGCATCGGAATGGGGCGTGCGGGAGAAGCCGACGATCCGCGTCTCGGGCGGCAGCGTGCCCGCCCGCGCGAGGTTGTAGAGGGCCGGCACGAGCTTGCGGCTCGTGAGATCACCCGAGGCGCCGAAGATGACGATCGTGTGGGGCATGGGTCACAGCCGCATCCCGGTGAATCCGCCGTCGACGTAGACTTCCGCGCCCGTGATGAAACTGCCGGCCACGGGGGCGCAGAGCAGGATCGCCGCACCCACGAGTTCCTCGGGTTCGCCGAAGCGGTTCATCGGCGTCTGGCTCATGATCGAGGCGACCCGCTCGGGCGAGAGGATCTTGCGGTTCTGCTCGGCCGGGAAGAAGCCCGGGCAGAGCACGTTCACCCGCACGCCTCGCGGGGCCAGTTCCCGGGCGACGTTCTTCGTGTAGTTCACGACGGCCGCCTTGGAGGCCGAGTAGACGAAGACCTTCGAGAGCGGCTTGTCGGCCGAGACGCTGCCGAGATTGAGGATCGCCCCGCCGCCGTGCTCGGCCATGTGGGCGCCGAACACCTGGCAGCCGAGGTGGGTGCTCTTGAGGTTGGTGTCGAGCACGCGGTCGTAGTCGTCGTCCGGGATCTCGAAGTAGGGGATCGACGAGTTGACGCCCGCGCAGTTGACGAGGATGTCGGCGCGGCCGGTGGCGTGGAGCGTGGCGTCGAGGAGCGCCCGGACGCTCGCGCGGTCGACGGCATCCACGCTCACGAACGTGGCGTCGCCGCCGGCTGCCTTGATGGCCTCCACGCGGGCGGCGCCGCGGTCGGCCCCGCGGCCGGCCACGACGACGAACGCCCCGGCCCGGGCGAGCCCTTCGGCGAGGGCGCCGCCGAGCACGCCGGTGCCGCCGACGACCACGGCCGTGCGACCAGAGAAACCGAAGAGATTCTCGAGGAAGGCGTTCGCCACGATCAGGCCCCCACGGGTTTACGGAGATCGAGCCACTCGGTGTGGAACGTGCCGGGCTTGTCGGTCCGCTCGTAGGTGTGGGCGCCGAAGTAGTCGCGCTGGGCCTGGAGCAGGTTGGCCGGCAGGTTCGCGTGGCGGTAGCCGTCGTAGTAGGCCAGCGCCGTCATGAACGCGGGCACGGGCACGCCGATCGTGGCCGCCGTGGCCACCACGTGCCGCCAGGCCTTCTGGGCCTTGGTGAGCGCCTCCGTGAAGTAGGGGGCGAGCATCAGGTTCTCGAGGTCGGGCTTCGCCTTGTAGGCCTCGGCGATCCGCTCCAGGAACTGCGCCCGGATGATGCAGCCGCCCCGCCACATCATGGCGATGGCGCCGTAGTCGAGCGGCCAGTCGTGCTCCTTGGCCGCGGCGGCGAGCTGGACGTAGCCCTGGGCGTAGCTGGCGATCTTGGAGGCGTAGAGCGCCTGCCGGACCTGCTCCACGAACTCGGCCGGCCGGTCGTGGCTGGCGAGGTCGGGGCCCTGCAGCACCTTGCTCGCCCGCACCCGGGCGTCCTTGAGGGCCGAGAGGCAGCGGGCGTAGACGGCCTCGGTGACCAGCGTGCTCGGCACGCCGAGGTCGAGGGCCAGTTGGCTCATCCACTTGCCCGTGCCCTTCGCCCCGGCCTTGTCCAGGATCCGGTCGACCATGAAGTCGCCCGTCTCGGGATCCTTCACGGTGAAGATGTCGCGGGTGATCTCGATCAGGTAGCTGTCGAGGTCGCCCCGGTTCCACTCGTCGAACACCTTCGCCAGGGCGTCGTTGGAGAGGCCGGCGCCGTGCTTGAGCAGCCAGTAGGCCTCGCAGATCAGCTGCATGTCGCCGTATTCGATGCCGTTGTGGACCATCTTCACGTAGTGGCCGGCGCCCCGCGGCCCCACCCAGTCGCAGCAGGGGATGTCGGCCTTGGGCCCCACCTTCGCCGCGATCGCCTGGAAGATCGGCTGCACGAGCGGCCAGGCGGCCTTCGTCCCGCCCGGCATCAGGCTCGGGCCCTTGAGCGCGCCCTCCTCGCCCCCCGAGACGCCGGTGCCCACGTAGAGCAGGCCCGCGGCCTCCACCTCCTTGGTCCGCCGCTCGGTGTCGGCGTAGTGGGTGTTGCCGCCGTCGATGATCACGTCGCCCTTCGAGAGCAGCGGCAGGAGTGTCTTGATGAGTTCGTCGACGGCCGGCCCGGCCTTGACCATCATCATCACCTTCCGTGGGGCCTTGAGGGCCGCGACGAGGTCTGGCAGCGAGTGGCAGCCGACCACGTTCGCCTGCTTCCCGCGGCCGGCCACGAACGCCTCGGTGACGCTCGCCGTGCGGTTGTAGACGGCGATCCGGTAGCCGCGGCTGGCGATGTTCAGGGCCAGATTCTCGCCCATCACCGCCAGGCCGATGAGCCCGATGTCGCAGGTGCCCTCGTTCGCCATGCTGCCGAAAACTCCTCGTCCAGGGGGGCTCCGGGCCGTGGATTCCGGCCGCCGTCGAGCGAGCGGAGACTGTATCACCGCCCGCTTCCCGCGGCCAAGCAACGCCCGTTTCGGGCGGCCAAACGAATCGATTGAAGGTGGCGGCCCTCGCGGGCCGATTGCTAGGCATGACCGGGCCGATCCTTCCCACGGGAAGAATCGGCCAAGTCGCGGCGGTCGGCAGACCTTGACCAGGTCGCCCAGACTGCCGTAGCGTGACGAGTGCCGGAAGGATGTCCGGCGAAACAACTCACGGCTCCGTAGCCAAGTGGCTAAGGCAGCGGATTGCAAATCCGCCATCGTCGGTTCGACTCCGACCGGAGCCTCTCCTTCGAAGACCCCCGCGACGCCCCGGAATCGGTGGGCTTCGCGGGGGTTTTTGCGTTGGCGGGCTT
>JBJTAA010000145.1:0-3344 GCA_046090525.1 Planctomycetota bacterium | reverse complement strand
GACGGACGAACAGATCGGCCTGATCGCCGACTGGCTGCGGGGCCAGTGGTAGACGTTCGGGAATCGCAGCCGGAATCGAAGCACCGCGCTGGTGAACCGCATTGGTTCGCCGGTCGGGAACATGCTCGAAACCTTCGGACTTTGCGAGTACTTACCCGATCGAAGTAGCCACGTGCAGGCTGCGCAAAGGTCCTCGGTTTCTGCGAGTGCTCCCGACCGGCTCCTCAGCATCCGGCTTGACGGCCAGCGGACTTGGATCGCATCTGTGCGGTGCAGCGATCAGTGATTGACAGAGCGTATCGATGGACGGCGAGGGGCAAGCCCATGCCAATCGAGCGGCGTAGGAAACCGAGCGCAGCAAGGATTGCGGAGCGAGGTTTCCTCCGAGCGACCGCAGGGCAGGATGCCCGAAGGGAGCGTCCGACGAGATGGCATGGGCTTGCCCCTCGCCAGCGTCACCCATGACGTTGTGATGCGCAGCGTGAAGGTGCCGCTCCTACGCCACGCCGCCGAGCACGGTGGCCTTCGCGACGCGGCCCACGCCCAGCATGTAGGCGGCCGTGCGGAGCGAGACCTGTCGCGACTGGGCGAGCTGCCAGACCTGTTCGAAGGCTTCGCCCAGGATGCGGTCGAGCTCCTGGCGGACGCGGTTGATGCCCCACTGGTAGTGCTGGCGGTTCTGCACCCACTCGAACCAGCTGGCCGTCACGCCGCCGGCGTTGGCGAGGATGTCGGGCAGCACGAGGATGCCCCGCTCCGCGAAGAGCAGGTCGGCGTCCGGCTCCACCGGGGCGTTGGCCGCCTCGATGATCAGCGGCGCCCGCACGGCGCCGGCGTTGGCCGTGGTCAGCACGCCGCCCAAGGCCGCCGGGATCAGCACGTCGCAGTCGGTGGCCAGCAGTTCCGCGGGCGTGATCGCGTCGCCCCCGGTGAAGCCTGCCAGTCGGCCGCCGTGCTCCCGGGCGTGCCGCAGGAGCTCCAGCACGTCGAGGCCCGCGGCCCGGTGAAAAGCGGCCGAGGCGTCACCGACCGCCACGATCCGGCATTCGGCGTCGTGCAGGTATTTGGCCGTGTGGGTGCCGACATTGCCGAAGCCCTGGATCGCCACCCGCGTACCCGGGATCCGGCGGCCGAGCCGGCCGAGCAGTTTGAGCGTGAGCGCGCCCACGCCGCGGCCGGTCGCCTCCTCGCGGCCCGGGAGTCCGTGATACTCCACGGGCTTGCCCGTGACGCAGGCCGGCGAGAAGCCGTGGTACTTGCCGTACTGGTTCATGATCCAGGCCATCATGTCGGCGTTCGTGCCCATGTCGGGGGCCGGGATGTCCACGTCGGGGCCGAACAGCTCGTGGATCGCGTCCACGAGCCGGCGGGTGATCCGCTCGAGTTCCCGGAGCGAGCAGGCGTTCGGGTCGACCGCCACGCACCCCTTCGCGCCGACGTAGGGGATGTTGACCACCGCCGTCTTCCAGGTCATCAGCGCCGCCAGCGACCGCACCTCGTCGATGTCGACCTGCGGGTGGTAGCGAAGGCCCCCCTTGAGCGGTCCGCGGGCGTCGTTGTGCTGAACGCGGTAGCCGATGAAGGTGGCCAGCTCGCCCGAGTCCCGCTCGATCGGGATCTGCACCTGCACCTCCCGCTTGGCGGTGAGCAGGAGCTTCCGCATGCTCGGAGAGAGGTCGAGCTGTTCGGCCGCCGCGTCGAAGTAGATGCGGGTGGCCTCGGTGGCACGCACGGCTGGGCGGGCTCCCTGCGGGGCGGGAAGGGCGGGGCGGGACGAGCCGGATGATACCGGTGGCCTCGCGGCCACCACAAGGAAAACCCGGTGGCGTCGGTCCGCCGGCAAATCGATACCATGAAGCCGGAGGATTCCGCCGCCGATGCCGCAACCCACCGTCGAGGAGTTCTGGAGCCTGCTGGTCAAGAGCCGGCTCGTCGATGCCGGCACGGTCGCGACCTTCCGCCGCGAACTGGCGGCGGGTGCGGCCGGTGGCGACGTGCCGGGACTCGCGCGGCACCTGGTCGAGCGCGGGCTGCTCTCCCGCTGGCAGGCCAAGCGGCTGGCGGCCGGCAATCTGGGGCCGTTCTTCCTCGGCGATTATCGGCTGCTCGAGCGGCATGATCGCGAGGGCGACGCGCTCCTCTTCACGGCCCGCCATGAGCCCTCGGGGCGGATCCTGAGCGTGGTCCTGCTCAATGCCAAGCGATGTCGCGAGATCGAAGTCTGGACCGAGATCGTGCAGCGGACGACCGCCGCCAGTCGCACGACCGACCCGATGCTGTCGCGGACCTGGAGCCTCGAGCAGCACGAGTCCGGCCGGCTGATCGTCTGCGAGCACGTGGAGGGGACGAGCCTGGCCGAGGAACTCGACCGGCACGGGCCGCTGCCGGCCGTGCAGGCCGGCGTGCTCGTGTCGCAGATCGCGCGGGCGGTGGCCGATCTCCATGCGGCGGGGGGCGTGCACGGCAACCTGTCGCTCGACGTCCTGCGGCGGGAGCCGGCCCCCGGAGGTGTGCCACGGACCGGGCGTGTGCGGCTGCTGCAGTTTCCCCTGGCCGGCGACCCGCACCGCGTTCCGCTGCGGCCGTGGGACGACGCCGCGGAGCTCGCCGCGCTCGGAACCAGGGCGGCCTACGTGGCTCCCGAACTGCTCCTGCCGGGAAGAGCCTGCGACCCGCGCTGCGACGTCTACGCGATCGGCGCGATCCTGTATGCCCTCGTGTCGGGATCGCCGCCCTGTCGGTCTGGCGATGCCGCCGCGACGCTCAGGCAGGCCGCCTTCCACGGGCCCGAGCCCCTCGGTCCGCCCGCGGTGAGCGTTGAACTGGCGACGCTCGTGGGCTACCTGATGGCCCGCGATCCCAACGAGCGGTACCAGACGGCGGCCGAGGCGGCCGATGCGGTCGCCGGCTGCCTGGGATTGGCCGCGGCGGCCACCGTGGCGCCACCGAAGCGGCCCGCGGGCGGCCGGCAGGCCGATGCGGCCGCCGTGAACGTCGGCATGCCTGAGACAGGAGCGGGGCCGATCCGGTCGTCACGCCCGGCCGAGGGCCCGCCCAACCCGGTTCGCCGCCGGGCCGCGCGGCTCCAGCTCATCGGCGCCGCCATCACGCTCGCGATCCTGGCGGCCACCGCCGCGCTGATGATCAGTCGGCTCGCGCGGAGGCCGAAGCCGCCGCCCGCCGTCGCCGCCGCTCCGTCACCCGCCCCGGCGCAGCTGCCTAGCAGCGCGCCGGCCAACGCTGGTGTCGACGGGTGGGGTGAGGCACTGCCGAACGCGGCGGGTGTCGGCCAGCGTGTCGCCCCGCCCGATGAGGCCGTCGACGGGGCACCGGCCCGCGGCGCG
>JBJTAA010000144.1:0-3199 GCA_046090525.1 Planctomycetota bacterium | reverse complement strand
CGCCGGGCCGCCGTGCGGCCGTCGCCTGCCGCAGTGGGCTGGCATGGTCCGCCGCCGTGTTGCTGCTCGTGGCGTGCGGCGTCTGGGTGATGCCTGCCACGTGCTCTGCGGCCGGCGCGGTGGACGGCGAGAACGGCATGGACTACGGCACGCGACGGCTGCTCGACGCGCTCGAGGAGCGGCAGATGGCGGACGTCACCCTGACGGTGCTCGCCCGCATCGAGGCCGATCCGGATGCCTCGGCGGAACTGAAGCGGGAGGCCGCTTTCCGGCGGGCCGCGGCCCTGATCGGCACCAGCCGCCTGGAAGCCGACAGCGGCAAGCGGGCCAAGATTCTCGACGAGGCCCAGGCGTCGCTCGACACGTTTCTCAAGGCGGGCACGCCGACCGATCGGCAGGCCATCGCCGCCTACACGCAGAAGGGCAGCCTGCTCGTGGAGCGGGGCCGCGCGAAGGCCGACCAGGCGACCCGGCCCGGAGCCGACGCCGCGGCCCTGCGGGGCGAGGCGGTGAAGTTCTTCGACGAGGCCATTGCGAGCCTCGCAGGCAAGGCGAAGCCGGGCGACACGATCACGGAGGTCACCAACGCCGAAGACGCGGTGCTCAAGGTGCTCCGGGAGCTCGACACCAAAATCGGCGTGCTCAAGCCCGCTGACAAGAAGGAGGCCGACGGCGCGGAGGACAAGGGCAAGGACGCCGCGAAGAAAGCGGACGGCAAGGAGGAAGACGAGTCGAAAGACGCCAAGGAGAAGGATAAGGATCGCAAGGAGAAGCCCCGGCAAGCCAAGCCGATCCGGCTCACGCTCGCCCAGCGACGGGAACTCGAGGCCCTCGAGGAGGAGCAGGAGGCGCTGCGGGCCAAGCTGATCCAGACGCGGCTGACCGCCGCGGCCGCCGTGTTCGAGAAGGCCAAGGCCTACCCCGAGAACTCGAAGGAGCGGGGCGAGACCCTGGCCAAGTCGGCCGCCATGTTCAAGGAGATCGCCGACAAGTATCCGACCAAGGGGGGCGGCCTGTTCGCGCGGTATTACGAAGGCCGCAACTACGCGATGCTCGGCCAGTGGCAGCAGGCCATCACGGCGGTCACCCCGCTGACGGTGCTCGACCAGCGGGTTCCGCTGGCCATCCGGCTGCGGTCGATGTCGGCCAACACCCTGCTCGAGGCGCTGCTCGGCGAGGCGAGCGACCTCGCGAAGCTGCCGCCCGACAAGCTCGACCCGCTCTACGCCAAGGAGTTCCCGGAGGGCAAGGCTGCCGACGCGGCCGCCAAGCTGGCCGCCCTGAACGCGAAGCGGTTCATCAGGCTCGACGACAACCTGCGGAAGTTCGTCCTCGAGGATGTCAGCCGGTTGCCGGGCGCGAGCCTCGACGCGGACTGGCTCGGGCTCAAGTATCGCGCGGCCAAGATCCTGCTCGCCCAGGCCGACGCCCTCGATCCCAAGGATCCGCAGGCCAAGTCGGAACGCACCCGCATGCAGACGGAGGCCCGCAAGCTCGCCGTCGAGGTGGCCCGGGCGGGGGCCGAGTTCGCCGACGAAGCCCGCGCGTTGGCGGCGACCCTCGGCAAGGAGGTGGCCGCCGGCGAGAAGACGTTCGCCGACGTGATGGAAGAGGCCAAGGAATCGCTGGCGACGATGCAGCAAAAGGGGGCCGAGGCGAAGGCCGCCGCAGCCGCGAAGGACGCGGCCAAGGAGACCGCCGCCCGCCAGGAAGCCGCCGCCGCCCGCGACGCGACGGTCGCCAAGTTCCAGGAGGCCCTCAAGCTCGCGGGCGTCGCCGATCCGCTTGCGGCCACCGCGGCGGGCGACGACAAGCTCGCCGACGAGGTGACGATCGACGACGTCAACCAGGCCCGCTACTTCCTCACCTTCCTGCTCTACGAGGGGGGCAAGTTTCCGGAGTCGGGCACGCTCGGCCGGATGCTCGCCGAGCGCTATCCCAACGCCAAGGGGAGCCGGCAGGCCGCCAGGATCGCCATGGCGGCTTGGCAGCAGGTCGCCCAGCGTGGCGAGGGTGAGGCGGCGCAGCAGGCCCGCGCCCGGGCCGCCGAGCTGGCAGGCATCGTGATGAAGACCTGGCCGGATGAGCCGGAGAGTGACGACGCGGCGGTGATCGCGCTCTCCACGGCCGCCGCGGCCAAGGATCCCACCGCCATCGTCTCGCTCGTCCAGCAGATCTCGCCGTCTTCGCCGAAGCGGCCCGAACTCCTGCTTCGCGCCGGCGTGTCGCTCTGGCCGGAGGTGCAGAAGGCTCGCCGCCTGCCGGACGGCGACCGTCCGGATGCCGCGACGATCGACGGCTGGAAGAAGACGGCCACCGAAGCGATCGACGAGGGCCTGGCCTCGCTGGGGAATGCGACGGCGTTGCCCGGGCCGCCGCTGGGCCAGCTGGTCGTGCCGGCGGCCCTGTCGCGGGTGCAGATCGCGATGGAGGACAACGACGACCAGCGGGCCGCCGCCCTGCTGCAGCATCCCGTCTACGGCCCCTGGACGCTGGTCGCGAGCGACAACCCGGCGGTCAAGCAGAGCACGCTCACCGAGGCGGCCCTGACGCTGGCCCTGCGGCTCTTCATCCAGACGGAGGACTTCGACAAGGCGCAGCAGGCGATGGCGGGCCTCGAGAAGGCGGCCGGCCAGGGGGAGCAGGCCTCGGCCAAACTCACCGCCATGTATCTGTCGATGGGCCGCGATCTCCAGGCCCAGCTCGAGGCCCTCGGCAGCGGCGACAACGCCTCCAGCCCCGAGGTCCTGGGGCGCGCCGAAAAGATCCTCTCGGGCTTCGAGAAGTTTCTCGACGGCGTGGCGGCACGCGATTCCAAGACCTCCTCGCAAATCTGGGTGGCCACCACCTACCTGACGCTCGGATCGGGCAAGGGCACGGGCGCCATCGTCCCGGCGGCCAAGAAGGCGGCGTATCTCAAGAAGGCGGCCGAGGTCTACCAGAAACTGCTGGCCGCCAAGGACAACCCCGACCTCGCCCGCTTCGAGCCGTCGATCCGGCTGCGGATGGCGTCGATCTACCAGGAGTTGGGCGAGTGGGACAACGCCCAAGAGCAGATCGACTGGATCCTCTCCGACTCGAAGCGGCAGAACTCGCTCGAGGTGCAGATCACCGCCGCGGAGATCCTGCAGGCCGCGGGCCTGGCCGCCGCCGAGTCGGGCGACGCCGCCAAGGCCAACGACCTGCTCCGCGAGGCCAC
>JBJTAA010000143.1:0-10723 GCA_046090525.1 Planctomycetota bacterium | reverse complement strand
GCCCCGGCGGCACGCCCAACTCCTCAGCCGCGGCCTCGAGCATCCGGTCGAGCCAGACCTCGTGCTCGATCTCGGTCCGCTCGTGGGGCCGATCGTACTCGGCCGCGTGCAGCCAGCCTGCATACCAGTCGATCGCCAGCGGAATCTCGGGAATGTCGCGGTCATAGACACGAAAGGCCTCGATGCCCTGACGCCTCGCCCACTTCGAGAGATGCCGGAATCGCTTGGCCAGCCGGCGCCGGAAGTCGCCCGCCTGCTCATCGAAGCCGCGTTTCCCGGGGCGGGGCGGGGCCGCCGCGGGGAGCACCGCGGCATCTTCCCGCCGCCTGATCTCCAGTTCCAAAAGCCGGCAGGGAATCGGCCCGTTCATGAGCGGCACGCGGGCCGCCGGTCGCAGGCCGAGTTGCTTGGCGGCCGGCGTGTCGGCCGCCAGGATCGCGGCCCGCCAGCCGCCGCAGCGGGCCACGAGCCAGTCGCCGAGCCGCCGGAAGACAGCCGCCGCACGTGGCAGCGGCAGCCGCTCGCCGTAGGGCGAATTGGTGACGATCAGGCCGGACGGAGCCGCGGGTGTCACGTCCTCGAAGTGCTTCCGCTCGCAGGCGATGGCCGACGACATGCCGGCGGCCTCCGCGCACGCCGCCGCGGCGGCCACCGCGGCCGGATTCAAGTCACTGGCGAAGAACCCGCCGGCCACCGGTCGCACCCGGCCCTCGAGTTCCGCGACCAGCCGCTCGGCGAGGGCGCGGTCGCAGTCGCGAAACCGGAAGAAGCCATGGCCGCGCCGCCGCGCCCGCCACAGGCCCGGAGCCATGCCGGCCGCGATCGTCGCGGCCTCGATCACGAGCGTGCCGGAGCCGCACATCGGGTCGAGCAGGGGCTCGCCCGACGTCGCCTCGGCCGCGGCGCCCGGCAGCCACCAGCCGGCGATCGCCAGGATCCCGGCGGCGAGCACCTCCGAGAGCGGGGCCTCCACCTCGCCTGCCCGCCAGCCCCGCTGGTGCAGCGACCGCCCGGCCGCGTCGCGATAGATCGTGGCCACGTCGCCCACCAGGTGCAGGGCCAGCCGCAGGGTCGCGCCGCGGAGGCTCACGGTCGGCCGGCGACCGCTGGGCGTTCGCAGCTGGTCGACCACGGCATCCTTGACGACCTGGGCGGCATAGAGCGAGTGCGTGAGGAAGGTGTCGTGGATCGCGGCATCGACGCGGATCGTGTCGGACACCCGAAGTTGTTCGGTCCAGTCCACCTGCTGCATGGCCGCGTACAGCGACTCCGGTGAGTCGGCCCGGAACCGCCCCAGCGGCTCGAGCACCCGGATCGCCGTCCGACTCTCGAGCACCGCCCGATAGAGGATCTCCCGCTCGCGCCCGGGCGGCGGCGAGAACTCCACCGTCCGCCGCCCGACCCGCAGGTCGACCGCCCCGAGCCGCTCGAGCTCCCGCGCCAGCACCCATTCGAGGCCACCGAGCGTGCGGGCGGTGAACCGGGGCGGCTCGTCGACGGCGGGCGGCGGCAGCGGCCGAGGCTCGGCGGGCACGTCGGGAAATGGGCGGGCGGACATCACCATCCGACTCTACCCGCCGCCGGATCGGTCGGCCATCGATGCCCCCGGCCCGGCGGGCTCACGATCTGCCTTGCCCCGCCGCGCGGCGCGACGCTATCACCCATGCATCGCGGCACGGGGGCAGTTCCGCCTCGGCCGCACCTTCTCGACCCGCGCTCACCGACCGTGGCACTTTCGTTCCCTGCGTTGCGACCGCGGCCTCCGGGGCTCATCCCCCGGCAGTTCCGCCGCGACGGCGTGGTCTTCATCCATGTGCCGAAGTGCGCCGGCTCCGCCCTGCTCGACGCCTACCTCGGCTTCCAGACCGGGCACGTCACGGCGACACAGTATCGTCAGGCCGACCCGGCCTTCTTCGACTCCGCCTACGTCTTCACGTTCGTCCGCGATCCCCTGGCCCGCTTCGTATCGGCCTACGACCATATCCAGACCGGCGACCTGTGGGACTATCTGCCCGAGATGAAGCGGCTCGTCGATCGCTTCGGGGCCACGGTCGGCGAGGTCGCCGAGCGGCTCGATCCCGCCGCCGAACTCTTCTCACTCCCCTGGTTCGCGCCCCAGCACACCTTCCTCGAGATCCGCGGCCGCCTGGCGATCAATCGGGCATTCAAGACGGAATCATTCGCGAGCGACCTCGACGTCATCCGCGCCGAAACGTCGGTACGGTTCCGCGACATCGCTCCGGTCAACCGCCGGGGAGCCCCCGCCGATCCTCCGGCCGCCCGCCTCGGCGCCGCCGCCGTGGCCAACCTGCGGCGGGTCTACGCCCGCGACTTCACGCTCTTCGGCTACTACTGACGGGCACGACCGCCCGCACGATCGGCACGATTCGTACGACCCGCCTCCCGGACGGCTCGCGACCCGGAAATTGTTCGCCGCGGCCGTGACACGCCCGGGCGGTGCGGCAACTCATCTCCCGAAGCCCGGGTCCGACGCAGGGCCCGGCAGGTCGATCGTCCTCTTTCAGGAAACCCCACACCCATGGATCCCCAGATCATCAGCTGGATCGTGAGCCTCGTCGCCGGCGGTGCCGGCGGCAACATCGTCGGTGCCCTGCTCAAGAATCAGAACCTCGGCCCGGTGGCCAACACCGTCCTCGGCCTCGTCGGCGGCGGGCTTGGCGGCAAGGTGCTCCCGATGCTCGTGCCCGCGATCGCAGGCCTCGTCGGTGGTGACTCGAACTACGTCGGCACGGGCAGCCTGTCGGCCGTCGTCGGCGCCCTGCTGCCGCTGATCGTCGGCTTCTTCAAGAAGCCGGCGGTCGCCGCCTGATCGCCGCAACGTCCCGCACGACGCCGGGGCCATCGGCCTCGAACCTGCCGGCCGGGGGGAGCACATCCCTCCGGCCGGCTCGCATGTGCAAGCCGCCGGAGAGCGCAGTCGGCTCAGCGGGCCAGGGCCGTCTCGGGGAACCGGTCCTGGATCGGCTGCACGGCCAGCGGCTCCGTCCGCATCCCTTCCATGGCCCGCACGCAGGCCTCCGCCGCCGGCAGCGTCGTGATGCAGGGCACCCCGTAGAGCACGCTCGCCGCCCGGATCCGCCCTTCGTCCGTCCGCGCGCCCTTGCCCCGCGGCGTGTTGAAGATCAGCTGCACGCGACCGTCGATCAGGTGATCGATGAGGTTCGGGTGCCCCTCCTGGAGTTTCTTGACCACCTCGACCTCGATTCCCGCCGCCGCCAGCCGCCGGGCGGTGCCCGCCGTGGCCATCAGTTCGAACCCGAGGGCCACGAGCCGCCTGGCCAGGCCCGTCATCTGCTCCTTGGCCTGCTCGCTGGCGACGCTCAGGAAGATGCGGCCCGTCTGCGGCAGCAGGATGCCCGCCGCGATCTGGCTCTTGGCGAAGGCCAGGGCGAAGCTCTCGCTCACCCCCATCACCTCGCCGGTGCTCCGCATCTCGGGCCCGAGCGCGATGTCCACGCCGGCGAACTTGACGAACGGGAAGACGCTTTCCTTGACGCTGACGTGAGCCGGCAGCGGATCCCGCAACACCCCCTGCTCCGCCAGGCTGGTGCCGGTCATCACCTTGACGGCGACCTTCGCCACCGGCAGGCCCGTGGCCTTGGCCACGAAGGGCACGGTGCGGCTGGCCCGCGGGTTGACCTCGATCACGTAGAGCGAGGGCCTCGTCCCGCCGTCCGCGTCGGCTTCCTTCTTGACGGCGAACTGCACGTTCATCAGCCCCACCACGCCCAGGCTCCGAGCCAGGCCCGTGGCCGCCGCCTTGATCTCCGCGATGATCTCCGGCCCGAGGCTGTGGGGGGGAATGCAGCAGGCGGAATCCCCCGAATGCACACCCGCCTCCTCGATGTGCTCCATCACGCCGGCCACGACCACGTCCCGGCCGTCGGCGATGCAGTCCACGTCCACCTCGATGGCGTCCTCGAGAAACCGGTCGATCAGCACCGGCTGCCCCTGGGCGACGGCGAAGGCCTCGGCCACGTACCGTTCGAACTGGGCCTGGTCGTAGCAGATCTCCATCGCCCGCCCCCCGAGCACGAAGCTCGGCCGCACGAGGCTCGGAAACCCGATCCGGGCCACCTCGCGCCGGGCCTGCTCGAGCGTCTTGGCGATCCCGCTGGCGGGCTGCTTGAGGCCGAGCCGGTCGAGCAGGTCGCGGAACTTCTCCCGGTCCTCGGCGGTCTCGATCGTGTCGACGGAGGTGCCGATGATCGGCAGCCCGGCCGCCTGGAGGGCCCGGGCGAGGTTGAGCGGCGTCTGCCCGCCGAGCTGCACGATCACGCCGTCGGGCTCGATCCGGTCGGCGATGTTGAGCACGTCCTCGCAGGTGAGCGGCTCGAAAAACAGCATGTCGCTCGTGTCGTAGTCGGTGCTCACCGTCTCGGGATTCGAGTTGACCATCACGCTCTCGATCCCGAGCTCCCGCAGCGCGAAGCTCGCATGGCAGCAGCAGTAGTCGAACTCGATGCCCTGGCCGATGCGGTTGGGGCCGCCCCCGAGGATCATCACCCGCTTCCGGCCCGGCTCCTTGGGGCGGGTCTCGTCCTCCTCCTCCCACGAGGAGTAGTAGTAGGGCGTGCGGGCCTCGAACTCCGCGGCGCACGTGTCTACCGCCTTGTAGACCGCCACGATGCCCCGGCGCTTCCGCTCGGCCCGCACCTCCATCTCCGACGTGCCCAGGAGCGTGGCCAGCTGCCGGTCGGAGTAGCCGGCCTGCTTGGCCGCCCGCAGGGTCGCGTCGTCGATCGCCGCCAGCGAGCCCACCGTCCGCAGGAGGCTCTCGAGCTCGACGAGCTGCTTGAGCTGGTCGATGAACCAGCGGTCGATCGCCGTCACCTCGTGGATCTCGTCGATCGTCATGCCGGCGAGCAGGGCATACCGCAGGTACCAGACGCGATCGGGATCGGGCGTCGCGATCTTGGCCCGGATGTCGTCGAGGCCGGGCTCGGCCGGCGTGCCCCAGAGGTCCTTGCCGTCGCAGCCGAACCCGAAGGAGCCCACCTCCAGGCCGCGGAGCGCCTTCTGGAAGGCCTCCTTGAAGGTGCGGCCGATCGCCATCGTCTCCCCCACGCTCTTCATCTGCGTGGTCAGCCGCGGATCGGCCTCGGGGAACTTCTCGAAGGCGAACCGCGGCACCTTCACGACGACGTAGTCGATGGCCGGCTCGAAGCAGGCCTTCGTCATCCGGGTGATGTCGTTGGGCAGCTCGTGCAGCCGCCAGCCGACCGCGAGCTTGGCGGCGATCTTGGCGATCGGGAAGCCGGTCGCCTTGCTCGCCAGGGCCGACGAGCGGCTCACCCGCGGGTTCATCTCGATCACGATCATCCGTCCCGTGCCGGGATGGACGGCGAACTGGATGTTCGACCCGCCCGTCTCCACGCCCACGGCCCGGATCACGGCGAAGCTCGCATCCCGCATCCGCTGATACTGGCGGTCGGTGAGCGTCATCGCCGGGGCCACCGTGATCGAGTCGCCGGTGTGCACGCCGCAGGGATCGAAGTTCTCGATGGAGCAGATGACGACGGCGTTGTCGTCGGCATCCCGCATCACCTCCATCTCGTATTCCTTCCAGCCGAGGATCGACTCCTCGACCAGCACCTCCCCCACGGGCGAGAGGTCCAGCCCACGCTGCACCTTGGCGTCGAACTCCTCGCGGTTGTAGGCGACACCCGACCCCGAGCCGCCGAGCGTGAAGCTCGGCCGGATGACCGCCGGCAGGCCGATCTCGGCGAGCACCTCGCGGGCCTCGGCCAAACTCCGCACGATCCGGCCCCGGCAGGTCTCGAGGCCGATCTTCTCCATCAGGGCCTTGAAGCTCTCGCGATCCTCGCCCCGCTTGATGGCCTCGGCCTTGGCCCCGATCATCTCGACGCCATGCTTCGCGAGAATGCCGCGGCGGTCGAGTTCCATGGCGAGGTTGAGGGCCGTCTGCCCGCCGAGCGTCGGCAGCACGGCGTCGGGCTTCTCGGCCTCGATGACCTTCTCGAGCATCTCGACCGTGAGCGGCTCGATGTAGGTGCGGTCGGCCGTGCCCGGGTCGGTCATGATCGTGGCCGGGTTCGAGTTCACGAGCACCACCCGGTAGCCGTCCTCGCGGAGGGCCTTGCAGGCCTGGGTGCCGGAATAGTCGAACTCGCAGGCCTGGCCGATGACGATGGGGCCGGAGCCGATGAGAAGGATCGTGTGGAGATCGTCGCGGCGGGGCATTGATCGATCGGGGGCGCGATGTGGGCAAAAAACTGCCCAAGGCTAGCATCCGGCCCGACCGTTCTTCAATGAACCGCTAGAATCCCCGCGTCCCTTTCCTCGATTTCGGAGTTCCGCATGGCCCTCGCCGCGCCCGCCCTCGATGCCCTCCGGGAGACGCTTCCGGAGGAGTTCAAGGACACCAAGCTCAACCTCTCGAGCGTGCTCGCCGGGGAAAACCTGTCCGACGCGCAGGCCTGGGGCATCGCCCTCGCCGCGGCCCGGTTCCTGCGGGCGCCGCGGCTCGCCGCCGCGCTCGAGACCGACGTCACCGCGGGCCTCGGCGACGCCGCGCCGGCCGTGATCTCCGACGCCGTGGCCGCGGCCGGGCTGATGGCGATGAACACCGTCTACTACCGCTTCCGCCACATGATCGGCCACGCCCCGGGGAAGGAGGGCTACGCCTCCCGCCCGCCGCGGCTGCGCATGCAGCGGATCGCCAAGCCGGCCACCACCGCGGTCGATTTCGAGCTCATGAGCCTCGGCTGCGCCGCGCTCGCGGGCTGCGAGTTCTGCCTCCAGAACCACGAGGCGAAGATCGTGGCCGAGGGCACGAGCGAGGAGGCCTGCCACGATGCCGTCCGGATCGCGGCCGTGATCGCCGCCGCCGCGGTGGCAACCGACGGCGGCACTCCCTGAACGGCCTGCCCAGGAGTCCGGTCATGCCGTCCTCAGGAGTCCGGTCACGCCGTGACCGGATCTGACGAGTCTGCCGTTTCGCCCGGCAGGCCGCCGCGAATCCGCGTGCGCCCGCTCAGGCGAGTTCGCGCAGATAGTCGAGCGTGTAGATGCCGCTCGAGTGGCCATCCGAGAACTCGATCGAATAGGCGTATTGCCCGACGGGCTTCATGCCCGTGACCGCGAGGGGCACCGTCTCCTGCGGGGCGAGCACCGGCAGGAGCGGCTTCGCCGCCGGCGCCGCCCGCTGCTCCCGGCAGGTCGCGCAGGGGCAGGCGTCCCGCAGGAGGCGGGGCGTGTAGCGGGCCGTCAGGCCGTCGCTCCAGGCGATCTCGATCGCCGGGGGGCGGCCCGGTTCGGTTTCGCGGCGGGCGATGCTCGTGGGAACAGGCTGCGTCATGCGGGGCGTCCTCGGGATTGCGTGTCAGGCGTGCGGTCGGCGCGACGATCGACGAGGCGGCGGCCCTTCCCCTCGAACCGCGGCAGGGTGCCGATCGGCACCGTCGTGACCTCCACCTTCAGGCCCAGCCGGAGCTTGAGTTCGTCGGCGACCCGCGCGGGCGCCGCCAGGCGATCCTCGATTTCGAGGCTCAGCACGTCGAGGCTGCCCCGCGTCGTGACGGTCAGCCGGTGTTCCAGCACCTCCGGGAAGCTCCGCACGATGTCGTCGATCGCCCCCGGGAAGATGTTGACGCCGCGGACCACCAGCATGTCGTCGGCCCGGCCCAGGATGCCCCCGGCGAGCCGCACCCAGGGACATCCACCCGCGGCCGCCTCGCCGTCGCCGGCCCAGGTCGGCCGCACCAAGTCGCCGGTGCGGTAACGGATCACCGGCGCCCCGCTCCGGCCGAGCGTCGTGAGCACCAGCTCGGCGAGCTCTCCCGGGCCGGCCGGCCTGCCCGTGTCGAGGGCGAGGAACTCGGCGTGGAAGAAAGGTTCGATGACGTCGAGACCGCCGCCGGACGAATCACCCACGCCCCACGGGCCCACCTCCGTTGCGCCGGCATGGTCGAGCACGTCGGCTCCCCACCGCTCCGCGATCCGGGTCCGCGTCGCCGGAATCGATCCGCCCGGCTCGCCCACCACGATCACCAGCCGCACCGGCGCGGCGGCCAGATCGATCTTGTGCTCCTCGGCCACCTCCGCGAGGTGCAGCGCGTAGCTCGGCGTCGCCACCAGCACGGTGGCGGCGAGGCTGCGGGCGAGCTGCAGGCGGCCGAGGCTCGGCATGCCGCCGGTCGGGATCACGAGCGACCCGCCGGCCACCGCGGCCTCGAAACCGCTCCAGAATCCGGCGTAGGGGCCGAACGACGAGGCCACGAGCACGCGATCACCGGGACCGACACCACCCCGCTCGAGGATCACCCGCCAGCAATCCATCCACCAGGTCCAGTCGGCGGCCGTGTCGAAGACCGGCAGGGGTCGACCGTGAGTGCCGCTCGTCTGGTGGAAGCGGACGTAGCGGTCGGCCGGATACGAGAGATTGCCGGGCAGGCCCGTGCGGGCGGCCGCCTCGACGAGCTCCTCCTTGAAGGTGAAGGGCCACGTCGCCAGGTCGTCGAGCGACTTCAGCCCGTCGACATCCACCCGGGAGAGCTTCGCCGCGTAGAACTCGTTGCGCGGCAGGATCTCCCGCAGGAGGTTCCGCAGACGGTCGAGCTTGAAGGCGTCGAGGGCGGCCCGCGTGACAGGGCCGCCGCCGATGGTCGCAACGGCTGGCATGCCCCGATTATGGCGCGCCGAGACCGGGCGGCGCCCCGAGGCTCGGGATTCCCTGGCTGGGGGCGTTCGGCGTCGGCTGCAGGCCCTGCCACGGCGCCTGGGGCGGCGGGAGCATGAGCCCCTCGCCCGGAGGCAACGCGGCCGGCGGCGCCGTCATGGCCGGCGGAGGCAGGGGCTGCGGCGCGTACTGCTGCACCGGGGGCAGCGCCGGCGGTGGTGCGGGCACCGGCTGCGTCGTCGCCGGCAGGGGCACGATCCGCGGGGGATCCACGGCCGGCATGCTGCCTGCCGCCAGGCGGGCCTGTTCGGCGCGGGCCACCACCGACTCCGGCGGCGCGGAGGCGGCCGGCACCATCGCGAGATCGACCACGCGCTCGTCGCGGATTTCCCAGGGGATCAGGTTCTCGGTCACGAAGTCGAGCGGGAAGTATTGGTACCACGGCACCGGGAAAGGCTGCCGCACGGTCAGCGTCTCGTATCCGTCCTTCACGAGCCGGATCTTGCGCGTGCCGTAGTAGACAAAGTCGTGGGAGACCGGCGCCGTGCCGAGCTGGTAGTCGTCGACGTAGACCAGCGCCCCGGGCGGATTGCTGCGGATCGTCATCCGCCGCTGCACGCAGCCGGGAGCGGCGAGCACGAGGGAGACGAGGAGCGCGGCGCGGATGGTCGGACGCATGGGCGGAAAAATAGGTCGCCGGCACGGCGGTCGCCAGAGCAGTCGGCCTTGCCCAGCCCCCCCGGCCTGCCAGGTATCGCCCGCTCCGGGGCCGGGCTACACTCGCCCCCCGAGGTGGCGGTCGTGGCCGGCCGCTCCCCCGGAGCACCGACGCGTGGGATCTGGCACGAGCCTCGAATACTGTGAACTGTCGCACGTCGGGCGGCGCCGGGCGAACAATCAGGACGCCATGGCCGTGCTCGACGCGGTCAGCAAGGAGCAGTACCGGCGGCGGGGCTACCTGCTGCTCGTGGCCGACGGCATGGGTGCCCATGCCGCCGGAGAGCAGGCCAGCCAACTGGCGGCGCGGGAGGTGCCGCTGGCCTACGAGAAGCACGCGCTGCGGTCGCCGCCGCTGGCACTGCGGGCCAGCTTCAAGCGGGCCAACGAGGAGATTCACGCCCGCGGGGAGAGTTCGGCCGACCTGCGCGGCATGGGCACCACCTGCACCGCGCTCGTGATCCTGCCGCGCGGGGCGCTCGTGGGGCACGTCGGCGACAGCCGCGCCTACCGCGTGCGGGGCACGACGATCGAACAACTCTCGCGGGACCACTCGCTGGCCTGGGAAGTCGAGGCGCGGCGACTGGAGACCGGGGCCGAGGCGATGCCGGCGCCGCCCAAGAACATCATCACGCGGTCGATGGGCCCGCACGAGCGGCTCGAGGTCGATCTCGAGGGTCCCTTCGCCGTCGCCGCGGGCGACATCTTCGTGCTCTGCAGCGACGGCCTGTCGGGGCAGGTGGCCGACGAGGAAATCGGCTGCTTCGCCGCCGCCCTCCCGCTCGCGGATGCGGCCGCGGCGCTGCTCGGCCTCGCCCTGGTCCGCGGCGGCCCCGACAACGTCACGCTGATCGTGGCCCGGGCCGGCAGTCAGGAAGTCACCGACCCGGCGACGGCGAACACGCCCTGGCCGCTGGTGGATGACGAGGGCCCCAACCGAGCGCAGCCGAAGCTGCCGATCCTGCCGCTCGTGATCGCGGGCAGCGGCCTGCTGGGGGCGCTCCTGTTCAATCCCGAAAGCGCGCTCATGAAGCCCGATGGACTCGTCGGCAGCCTGATCGGCGGCGAGCTCGCGCGGGCGGTGGCGTGGGCGCTCAGCGGCGTGATGGGGCTCCTGGCCGTCTCCGGCCTGGCGGCCGCGGCCGTGGCGGGGCTCTCGTCGGGCGAATCCCGGACGCGGTTTCTCGCGGCCGGCGGCCAGCTCGGAAAAGGCCCCTATCGCTCGGCCGACTGCACGCCCTCGGCCAGCCTCGTCGAGGGCATCGTGGCGAGCGTCGAGGCGGCGGCGGACGGCCTCGAAGACCGGGAACGGCACCGGGCGATCGATCATGTGGCGGCGGCCCG
>JBJTAA010000142.1:0-17387 GCA_046090525.1 Planctomycetota bacterium | reverse complement strand
CCGTGCTGCCATGAAAGACGACATCCATCCCCGCTATGTCGAGACCGTGGTCCGTTGTGGCTGCGGCAACACCTTCACCACGCGCAGCACGATGCCGGAGCTCAAGGTCGACATCTGCAACGTCTGCCAGCCGTTCTTCACCGGCAAGTTGAAGTTCGTCGACACGGCCGGCCGGATCGAGAAGTTCAAGAGCAAGTTCGCCAGCGCCGGCTACGCGAGCTTGAAAAAAAAGAAGGGCGCGGCCGAGGAGTCGGCGTCCTGACCCGGCCTGGGCAGGTCGGGCCGCGGTGATTCATGCGCGACCAGTTGGAAGCGAAGCTCGCCCGGTTCGAGGAA
The DNA here is from genome assembly GCA_046090525.1 of Planctomycetota bacterium. Lineage (GTDB taxonomy): Bacteria > Planctomycetota > Planctomycetia > Pirellulales > UBA1268 > QWPN01. The sequence continues at coordinate 17,051 of JBJTAA010000142.1, read as the reverse complement.
CTGGAGCGGGCCATGGCCGATCCGGTCGTGCTGTCCGATCAGCAGCGGCTCGCCGCCGTCGCCCGGGAACACGGCTCGCTCGCCCGCCTGGCCGGGAGTTACCGCAGCTTCCTGGCGGTGGAGCGGCAGATCGCCGACCTCGAGGAGATGCGGCGGGGCGACGACGAGGAACTCCGCGGGCTGGCCGCAGCCGAACTCCCTGAACTGGAGGCCCGCCGCGACGCGCAGTGGGATGCCCTGGCGGAACTGTGCGGCGGCGACGAGGACGCCGACCGCCGCCGGTGCATCGTGGAGCTGCGGGCCGGCACCGGTGGCGAGGAGGCGGCGCTTTTCGTCCGCGACCTCTACGACATGTATCGCCGCTACGGGGCCGAACAGGGCTGGGATTTCGAGCTGCTCGACGCCAGCCCGACGGAGCTGGGCGGGTTCAAGGAACTGGTGCTCGGCGTGTCGGGCGACGACGTCTTCCGGCGGCTGCGGCACGAGAGCGGCGGCCATCGCGTGCAGCGGGTGCCAGACACCGAGACGAAGGGGCGGATCCACACCTCCGCGGCCACGGTGGCGGTGTTGCCGGAGCCCGAGGACGTGGAGGTTTCGCTCTCGCCCGACGACTACCGCAAGGACCTGTTCTGCGCCAGCGGGCCGGGGGGCCAGCACGTCAACAAGACCGCCTCGGCCGTGCGGCTCACGCACCTCGCCACCGGGATCGTGGTGCAGTGCCAGGACGAGAAGAGCCAGCACAAGAACCTCGCCAAGGACCTGCGGGTGCTGAAGACGCGGCTCTACGAGCATGAGCGGCAGATCGAGCACGCGAAGCGGTCGAGCGAGCGGAAGGAGCTCGTCGGCTCGGGCGACCGCAGCCAGCGGATCCGCACCTACAACTACCCCCAGAACCGGGTCACCGACCACCGGATCAACGAGAACTTCACGCTCGACCAGGTGATGGCGGGGCGGCTGGGGCTCGTGATCGACGCGCTCGAGCGGCACGCCCGCGACGCGCGGCGGCAGGCGATGGCGGCGGCGCCCGCGCGGCCGGCGGCCGGCTGAGCACCGCCCTGCCCTTCCCGAATCCGGAGCACGCATGAGCGACGCCGAGTGGACCGTGGGCCGGCTCCTGTCGTGGACGGCCGGCTGGCTCGCCGAACGGGGCAGCGAATCGCCGCGGCTCGATGCGGAGGTGCTCCTGGCCCACGTGCGTGGCTGCCAGCGGATCATGCTCTACACGGCCTTCGACGAGGTCGTGCCGGAGGAGCAGCGGGCCCGGTTTCGCGAGCTCGTCCGCCGTCGCGGCGCCGGCGAGCCGGTGGCCTACCTGGTCGGCAGCCGCGAGTTCTTCTCGCTGCCGCTCGCCGTGTCGCCGGCGGTGCTCGTGCCCCGGCCCGAGACGGAGGGGCTCGTGGTCCGCGTGCTCGACCTCTGCCGCGGGAGTGAGTCGCCGCGGATCATCGACGTCGGCACCGGCTCCGGTGCGATCGCGATCGCGGTGGCGAAGAACCTGCCTCGGGCCCGGGTCACGGCCACCGACCTGTCGGCCGCCGCGCTCGCGGTGGCCCGCTCGAATGCCGAGCGGCTGGGGCTCGGGGGTCGAATCGAGTTTCACGAGGCAGACCTGCTGGCGGCCCCGGCCCTGGCCGGCCCCTGGGACGTGATCGTGAGCAATCCGCCCTACGTCAGGGAGGACGAGGTGGCGTCGCTGCCGCGGGACGTGCGGGAGCACGAGCCGCGCGGGGCGCTCGTGGCCGGGCCGCGGGGCGTGGAGGTGATCGAGCGGCTCGTGGCCCAGGCGGCCGACCGCCTGGCCCCTGGCGGCTGGCTGGTGCTCGAGGCCGGGCCTGGCGTGGCTGCCGAGGTCGAGCGAATCCTCGCCGCGACACCGGGCCTCGTGCCGGGCCCGACGCTCAAGGACCTGGCCGGGCTGCCGCGGGTGTTCCAGGCGCGGGCCCAGTGAGCTTTGAAGAGTTTGGGCACGCAGGCCCCGGCGGAGGCACGCGGCCGAACTCGCCCCCCTGAGCACGAGCGTGCTCTCGAGCAGCCCGAGGCCGACGAGGTCATCGAGGAGGGTTCACGAGCCGGCGGGCGATCAGCCGCCGCCGCCCGTGCCCGGTGTCGCGGGAGCGGGAGACCCCGCGACACCGCCGCGGCCGGAGCGCGGCGAGAGAGTCAGCCGCCAGGGCGGATGTAGATTTTTCCCTTGCTCGTGGACGTGAGCAGGTCCGGTAGCCGCGTGGCGATGTCGGCGAGCGGGATGTGCGCCTGGGCGTGGGACTTGAGGTCGGATGTGAGCAGCCGCCGTGCGCTCTGCAGAAACCGCGAGATCCGCAGGAGCCCGAGCGGGCTGCGATCCTGGAGTTCGCGAGCCACCCAGTAGCCCGTGACGGTCTGCCCGCGAAAGATCAGGTCGCCCGGATTGACGGTCGATTCACTTCCCGACAGCACGCCGTAGACCGCGATCGTGCTGCCTGCGGGCATGCACGCGGCGAGGGTGCCGGTCATGCTGCCGGCCACGGCGTCGGCGGCCCACGTGGCCCGGAGATCCCGGGCCAGGGTCGTGAGCGTGGCCGCAAACTCGGGCCGGCTGCTGTCGAGGACGTGCGTCGCTCCGGCCGCCTTCAGCTCGGCGACGAGCGGCTCGCGGTGCACGATGTTGATGAGCGGGAAGCGATGCCGCTGGCTCAGCCGGATCAGCATCCGGCCGAGTTGGGATGCCCCGGCGGTGTGGATCATCGCCCGATGACGGCCCTTGATCACAGGCCGGGCGAGGCCCAGGGCCGTCAGCGGATTCACGAAGGCCGACGCAGCCGATTCGTCGCTCACGTCGGCGGGCATCGGCAGGGCCTCGATGGCCTTGAGCACGACATACTCGGCCCAGAAGCCCTGGCCCGACTGCACGGCCCCAGCCACGCGGCTGCCGACGAGCCGATTGGCCAGCCAGCCGCCCCCCGACGCCACGACGGTGCCACATCCCTCGAAGCCCGGAACAAACGGGAGCCTCGGCGGAGAGCTGTATTTGCCGAAGCAGCAGAGGACGTCGGACGGATTCACCGGCGAGCAGCTCACCTTCACCAGGATCTCGCCGCGGCGGGGCGTCGGGACGGGCAGGTCCACGACGCGGATGCCCGCGGGCCCGGAAAACTCCTCGAGCAGGGCAGCACGCATCGTCATGGGAGGCAGTCTCCGCAATCGCGAACATGGAGCGCCGCGAAAAGCGAACCGTTTCGCCCGCCGTCGCGCGGCAGGAGCATATCATTCCCGCCGCCGCCGACCGCGAACGACAGCCCGGACAGATCGTTGCCACACGCAGGCCACGCGGCCTGCTCGAGCGCCGGCAGTCGCGCACGCGCCCGTGACGCGGCGCCCCGTGCCCTGGCGATCTTCGTCCATCCCGACGACGTCGAGTATTTCGCCGACGGTAATCCGGCGTGGCCTCAGAAGCCCGATTCCGCCGGAACCGGGTCACTTCCAGCGTGGCGCCCGGCGTGATCCGGCCACGGCGTGGCCGGACTCCAGAGCGGGTTTGCCCCTGGAGCCCGTCGCGCTCGTTATCTGAGGTAGGGGGCCGGTGTCGGCCCCGTCCTCGTGGCAGCGCAGTCCCGGGCCGTGGCCGCAATCCCCACTCTCGCGTCGTGGCGTGCCCGGGCTGCTCCCGTCGAGGCGATGGTCCGCCGCGTCGCCGGCCTCGTTCGCGAGGAGCCGCTCCCGCCGCGGCCGCTCGCCGTGGCGGCCGCGGCGCTGGTTGCCGGTTCCGTCGGCGTGCGCTGGCTGCCGGTGGCGGCTCCGGCGAGCGTGGCCCTGCCCTGCTGGCTCGGCAGCGTGGCTGCTCTGGCGGCATGGGTCTGGTCGGCTCGGCGGAGCCGTCCGCGGATCGCCACAGGCGCGCTCGTCGCCGCCATGGTGGCCGCCGGGGCCGCCTGGTCGGCGGCTTGCTTCGATCTCTTCGCCAGCACCGACCTCGCCTGGCAACTCACCGAGTCTCCGCGGCCGGTGGCGGTGAGGGGAACGGTGACAGCCTCGCCGCGGCTCCTCACGCCGCCCGCGGCCACGGCGGCAGCCGCCGCGATCGGACCGGCGAGTGAACTGGTGCTCGCAGTCTCGGCCGTCCGCGACGGTGACCGCTGGCGGCCTGCGCGAGGCGAAGCCGCGGTGGTCGTCCGCGACTCACCGATCGAACTTCTCTCCGGCACCGAGGTGCAGATCTTCGGCCGGGGCCTGCGGCCCGCGGCACCGTTCAATCCGGGTGAGTTCGACGCCGTGGCCCGGGCCCGCGCGGAACGTCGCCTCTCGATCCTGCGGGTCGGCGGCTGGGATTGCCTCACGGTGCTGGCACGGCCGCAACCGTGGTCGCCGCTCGCCCTCCTCGACCGGCTGCGGATCGCCGGCGGCAGGGCGCTCGCCGCGGGCATCTCCGCCGAGCGGGCTCCGGTCGCCGCCGCCCTGCTCCTCGGGCAGCGGGAGGCGCTGCCGCGTGCCGCCACCGACGACTTCGTGGCCACCGGCACGATTCACGTGCTGTCGATCTCCGGGCTGCACGTGGGGCTGCTCGCGGCCGGCCTGTTCGCGACGCTCCGCGGCCTGCTGGTTCCCCGCGGCGCGGCCGTCGTGACGGTCGCGGTGGTGACCGGTGCCTACGCGGTGATCACCGGAGCGGAGACGCCCGTCGTGCGGGCCACGCTCATGGTGTGGGTGGCCTGCCTGGCGATGGTCGCCAGCCGGCGTGGATCGACACTGAACGCCCTGGCCGCTGCCGCGGTCGTGCTCGTCTCCTGGCGGCCGGCGGAGGCCTTGAGTGCCGGGGCTCAACTCTCGTTCCTGTCGACGGCCGTGCTCGTCGCCGTGGCCCGGGCGGCCGTGCGGCGTGCGGAGACCGACCCCATCGCCCGGCTCATCGACCGCAGCAGGCCGGCCTGGGAGAAGGCGGCCCGACGGGCGGGCCGCGGAGTGCTGGTGGCCTTCGTGACGGGGCTGGCGGTGTGGCTGGCCACCGCGCCGCTCGTGGCGGCACGATTTCACGTCGTCAGCCCCGTGGGGCTCGTGGCCAACGTGGTGATCGCGCCCCTGGTTCCGGTCGCCATGGCGTGCGGCTTTCTCTGCCTGCTCACGGCCTGCGTGTCGCCGGCCGTGGCGGCGGTGTTCGCGGCTGGCTGCGATGCGGCGCTCGCCCTGCTCGACTGGATCGTGGCGGCGGCCGCCGCGGTGCCCGGCGGTCATGGCTGGGTGGCAGGCCCGCCGGCCTGGTGGGTGATGGGTTGGTATGCGATCTTCGCGGTCGCGGTGATCTGGGGGCGGCGGGAGCTGCTGCGGCGGCCGGCCACCTGGGCGACGCTGGCGGGCGGTTGGGCTGCCGTGGGGCTCGTCGTGTCGGCCGTCGGGGCGATCGCGGCACCCGGCCCGGCGGGCATGCGGGTGGTGATGGCGGCGGTCGGGCATGGCTGCGGCATCCTCGTGCGCGGGCCGACGGGCCGCTCGCTGCTCTACGACGCCGGGCGGCTGGGGGCGCCGGAGGCCGCCTGCCGCTCCATCTCGGCCGTGCTCTGGAGCGAGCGGGTGACGAGGATCGACACGCTCGTCGTCTCGCATGCCGACGCCGATCACTTCAACGCCGTTCCCGAGTTGCTCGCGCGGTTTCCCGTGGGCGAGCTCGTGGTGCCGGAGCGGTTCGCGGCCGGCGGATCACCGGCCGTGAGCGATCTGCTCGCGGTGGCGGCGGAGCGGGGCGTGCCCGTGCGGGCGGCGCGGGCCGGCGCGTCGTTCCCGCTCGACCCGCTCTGCCGCGTGCGGGTCTTGCATCCGGAGGCGGGCGTGGGAGCCGCGGCGGACGCCCCGCCGGACGGCGACGACAACGCCTCGAGCCTCGTGATCGCGGTGGAAGCGGCGGGGCGGCGACTCCTGCTCACCGGCGATCTCGATGGCTCCGCACTCGCGGCCTTCGCCGCGGCCGCCCCGGGCGCCTGCGACGTGCTCGTGGCGCCGCATCATGGAAGCGTCACGAGCCTGCCGGCCGACATCGCCCGGGCGACGTCCCCCAGCCTCGTGCTCGTGAGCGGCCGCGGCGGCCGGGCCTGGCCCGAGGTCTCCGCCGCCTATGAGGCCGCGGCAGGCGGGGCGGCCGTCCTCAAGACGGGGGGCGAAGGGGCGGTGGCCGTCACGCTCGCCGCCGGTGGCATCAGCGTGGAGCGGTTCCGAGACGGTCGCTGGCGGGCGTCGCCCGCTCACGCGGCCGCGGGCCGTGCGGGCCTCGTGAGCAACCAGCCGGCGGCCAGCAGGAACAACTGGCTGGCCACGTATCCGGCCAGGAGCAGGAGCACGCCGCTGGTGAAGCCGTAGCTGTGCAGGCCGATGCCCAGCTGATTCGTGCCGAACCAGCTCCAGGCGGTGATGATGTTGCCGCCGATCGTGAAGAGCGCGAAGCCCCGCGGGCCGATCCACTTGTCCCAGCGGGCGTGGAGCACCGCCGCGTTCCAGAGCACGATCATCAGCGCGCCGTTCTCCTTGGGATCCCAGCCCCAGAACCGCCCCCAGCTGTCGTCGGCCCAGAGGCCGCCGAGCACCGTGCCGATGAAGCTGAAGAACAGGGCGAAACAAACCACGCCGTAGTTCATGCGGAACAGCCGGTCCTGGAACTCGCGGGCCTCCGCGTCGCCGGCGGTGTCCATCGCGGTCGTCCAGGCGCGGTGCACGATGGCGCAGGTGCCCAGGAGCCCGGCCAGGAAGGTGGCCCCGTAGCCGAGCGTGACGGTGATCACGTGCGTCGAGAGCCAGAACTGCGTGTCGAGCACCGCCTGGAGCACGTGCATCGTGTCGCCCGAGTCGAGCCCGTAGGCCACGAGCAGCGTCAGCGCCCCGCTGGTCGCGGCCACGAGATTGCCGATCCCGATCCGGTAGAGCCGCTCGAGAAGCAGCCCGGCCAGCACGCAGGCCCAGCCGATGAACACCGCCGATGAGTAGAGGTTCACCACCGGCGGCCGGCCCGAGAGCCAGATCCGCATCCCGAGGGCGAAGGTGTGCAGCAGGAAGGTGCCGGCGAGCAGCCACCACGTGAACCGCCCGAGCGCGTCCCGCCAGGCGAGGAAGCTCGTGAAGCAGAGGAGCACCGCCGCGACGTAGATCCATTTCGCGAGGTCGGTGGGATTGAAGGCGTTGAACCAGGCCTCGGCGGCGGCTTTGTCCTGAGACGCCCGGAAGGCCGGCAGCGTCGCGGCTGCGGAGCGGAAGGCGGTCACCTCCTTCGCGAGCTCGGGCGGCCCCTGGGCGGCGGCCTCCAGCAGGCCTGCGAACGGGACGAGCGCGGGGTTCGGCTCGAATGCCGGCTGCCCCGGCCGGCCGGCGAGCATCTTCGCCACGAACGCCTCCACGAGCGCCGGGTGGAGCGCCTGCCAGTCGGCGGTCTCGTCGGTTGCGGCGGCCCGCGACCGGCTCACCGGCGGGATCGCCGCCGGCGGATGGTTCTGCTCGATCAGCCGCGCCCCCTGCATCATCCGCATCACCTGGTCGAGGTAGGCCTTGCGGGCAGCCTCGTCATCCCCGGCCACGGCCGGCAGCGTCGGGGCGTCGTAGGCGAAGCGCACCAGGTCATGGGCCATGAGCTTCTGGTCGAGCTCGACGAGCTTTCGCTGACCGAACGACTGCTCCTCCCGCGGCACGGACCGCAGCTTCGTGACCTGCTCCCGCAGTGCCTCCCGTTTCGGCTCCAGTTCGGCGAGCGAGTAGCGGTGGCCGGGGCGGCGGGTGAGGTCGAAGAGGTCGACCACTTCCTTGGCGTCGATCCGGAAGACCGGGGCCCGGGTCGTCCACTCGCTGCCGGCCATCACGCCCAACAGCCACTGGGTGGCGCTGACCCGTCCCTGCGGATCCCCGGCCTTCGCCTCGGCGCCGCGCGGCATCGTGACGCTGCCGCGGTTGCCGAGCAGCTGGAGGGTGTTGCGGGCCACGGTGTCGAGCGGCTTGATCCGGCCCTCGTGCACCGCGGGCAGCCTGCCGGCCGCGGCCCATGCGGCGGCCTCTCCGGAAGGCTGCCGGGCGGCCGACCACGCCAGGCCCGCCACGCAGACGAGGGCGGCCAGCGGCGTGAGAACGTCACGGGGATGGAACTCGCGAGAGAAGGAGGGCCGGGCCGCATTGATCACCGGCGGCCGCCGCCGGCGCGGCTTCGCCGGGCCCGCATCCGTCGCGGCCTGCGTCCGCGTCTCGCGCTCCCGGCGGTCGGCGAACCTGAGGAACGTGCCGCCGAAGTGGACGAGCATGCCCCAGAAGGCGAGCACGCAGGCCACGTAGGGCACGAGCCAGCCGGCGTTCTCCACGACCTGCAACCCGGTCATCTCGGCGGTGCGGCCGCCCCCCAGGTCGACCTCGGAATAGGTGCTCTGGTAGAAGGTTTCGCCCCGGTAGCGGACGGGGTTGTTCATCCAGATCCGCCCCTGTTGCTCGGTGCCCGTCGCCGGGTCGGTGAACGTGACGTACGACGAGTAATCGCGGGGCGTGTCGCTCGCGGAATAGTTGATCCGCCGGACGTCGTCGAGCCGCACGGTGTAGGGCTTGTATTCCCGGCGGAAGCGGAGCTGGAGCCGCCAGTCGCGACCGTCGGCCGTGACCGTGTCGCACTCGTCCCCCTCGGCGCCGGCGAAGATCTGCCCCTGGTCGTTGAGGAACTGGCTGACGAGATAAGTCCCCAGGTCGCGGCCCGTCCCCTTCTCGAGCAGTTGGACATAGGCCGAGGCGATGTTGGTGCGGGCGGATGCGCCCCCTTCCGGCGGCCGGCCGGCGGCGAGCCACTTGCCACCGAGGCCGGTGGTGGCGGGATTGGGGGCCACCGGCCCCACGGCCACGACCGAGGAGTTGGGGAAGTAGTCGACGACGCGGATCTCGAAGGGCAGACCCTCCACCGCGACGGGCTCGCCCTTCACGCGGGCGGCGAGCAGCCGGCCGGCGATCGCCGTCACCCGGTCCTCGTCGGGGCGACTCGTGTCGATCACCGCCAGTTCCACCTCGTCGGTGCGGCAGGCGACGTTGGTGTCGCGCCCCTCGATGATCGTCATCCGCTCCTCGATCTGCCGATCGCCGAACACGAACTGGCCGACCATCAGGAGCCCGACGGCGAGGTGGATCAGGACGTTGCCCCCCCGGGCCCCGAACACCATCACGAGCCCGGCGAGCAGCACGAGCGACGCCACGCTCGACTGGATCAGCTGCCACATGATGCGGAGGCCCGGCTCGTTGAGTCGCCAGGCATCGCCTCCCACCAGCGGCAGGAGCGTGGCCGCCGTGACCGCGATTGCAGCCGCTCCGGCCACGCCCCGCGTGAGCCGCGACCGGGCCGTGAATGCCGCTGCCGCCAGCCCCGCGGCCAGCACGCCGCCTGAGCCGAGCACCATCGCCCAGACCACCTGGTAATCGAAGGGTGGCCGACCCTGGAGCCCGTCGGCGCGGTGGCCGCCGAGGATCACGGCCAAGACGAGCAGGCCGCCGAGCAGCGAGATCACCGTGCCCCACAGCAGCCGCTGCCCACTGGCCGCGACGTGAAACCGCGTCGCCTTCGCCGCGAGCAGATTGAGCAAGAGGACGAACCCGATCGTCGCCCCGCCCGGGAACGGAAACCAGCCCGTGAGCGACGACTCCCCGAAGATCGTGACCGGGAAGAAGTCCGAGAAGGGCACCCGCGCCACCCAGGAGTTGAAGTATTCGGCCTTGACCTCGGGCAGGTTCTTCTCGTCCTGGGCCAGCGTGCCGACGAACAGCAGGAACACGGCGGCCAGGAACATGACGACCGTGATCTTGAGCGATCCGGCGGCCCGCAGGAGCTGCCAGGCCACGGGCACGGAGGCGCCGGTGCTGCGAACGGCTGGACCGGCTCGGAGCAGGTCGGTCAGCGGCAGGCTTCCAGTGGCCATGGCTTCGGATCCTCCCTCCTGGGGCTCACTTCCAACGGATGCTCGAGACGAAGCGGGTGAAGTTCTCCCGCTCACGGCTGGCGACCGCCGCCGGCCCTTTGAACTTCACGAACAGCGAGGCCGTGTCGTCGATCGGGATGACGCCGGCCAGGATCATCTCGCCGGCAGGGTCCTGGTCGCTCCCCTCGCCGGCGCCGCCCAACGCGACGACGGTGGCCTGCGTGCCGGCGACGTCCACCGTCTCGGCCGCGGCGAGTGCCGCCGCGGCTCGCTCCGCCAGCGACTCGGGGGAGGCGGCGGGGTCGAGCTGGCCGAGCCAGCGGGCGACGTTGGCCTCCAGGCTACCGGAGGCCTGGATGACCGTGACCTCGTGGCCATCCTCGGCGGCACCGATGCCGAGCGTCGCCAGCCGCAAGCCGGAGCCGCCCCGATCCGTCCAGCCGGTCGGCGGCTCGTACTGCAGCGGCGGTCGGGAAGGGGCCGCGGGGTCGGGCGGCCGCGTCGCCGCGACGCTGGTCTCCTTCGGCGTCGTGTAGGACCGCACGTCGGTGGGGCGGATGGCCGCCGGGTTCTCGCAGCCCACGGCGAGCAGGCCCGCCGCGGCTGCCAGCAGGCACGAGCGCCGAGCGGATGCGGAATCTCGGGGGAGCAACGCAGGCACTGGAGGGTGGCGATTCATGCAGGCTGCGAGGGCGGGCGGCGGCTCGGGGGGGAGGCGCCGGTGATCAGCGGCCCGACCGCATTATAGAGGCCCGGCCGCAGGGGGCGCCGGGCGTCACCAGCCGAAGGTCTCGGCCAGTGCGCTGAGCAACGGGCTCGAGACCGGGCTTCCCTGCGGGCTTCGCACCGTCGCCAGGACGTCGAACACGACCAGGCCGCCCAGGAACATCAGCAGCGTGCAGCAGACGAGCCCCACCACCTGCCAGACGGAGAACGGCGCCGCCGCCGGCACGAGATCCATGTCGGCCATGTCCGCCATCGGCACGCCGGCCACGCCACTGGCCCCGTCGAACGACGCCGATGCCGAGTCGTCGATCGCATCGGAGAAGAAGCTCGAGTCGCCGGTCTCCTCGGTCGCGATCACGACCGACGCGCTCTCCTCGTCGGAGGTGTCGACGCCCAACTCGAACTGGTCGCCGGCCAACGAGCCTCCGCTCGCGTCCGCGACACCCGAGCCGACGAGGCTGCCGCCGGCCACGCTGCGGTCGAGGTCGATGCCCGAGACCTCGAGATCGCCCCCTTCGAGCGACAGGCCACTGTCCACCGCCGCCGCCAGCGAGCCACCGGCGCCCGACGCGTCGGACAGCCCGGGCAGGACGCCCGCCAGCGATCCCGATCCAGCCCCGCCCAGGTCGATGGCCAGCGTGCCGGAACCTTCGCCGTCGCCCGGGCTGCTGCCCATGGCCAGCGACGGAGACGACGCGGAAACGATCGATTCGATCGCCAGGTCGTCGACGTCGAAAACCCCGGACGCCGCCGCGGGCGCATTGCCGCCCACCGCGGTCTGCGATCCGGTCGCGGCGTCGAGGCTGCCCTCGCCCGCGAAGATCGACTCTTCGTCGATCGCGTCACCGAGCGTCAGGTCGTCGCCCCCCGAGCCCGCGGCCGACAGCGAACCGCCCAATCCCGGCGACGACAGGTCGAGGTCGAGCGACAGGTCGTCCGACTCGTCGGCCGCGCCCACGCCGAGGTCGGCGGCCACCCGCTCGATCTCGTCCACCTTGAACTTGATGGTGGCGCCGTCCCGCATCGGAAAGAGTTCCTTGCGGTCGACGAGCCGGTTGATCTCGTCGACGCTCACGCCGAGCCGGCGCGCGGCTTCATCGAGCGAAAGGAACTTGCCTGCCATCGCTACCGCACCTCCCGGCCGTCGGGCCCGGCCCGACACCGCGCACCTCCGCAGTGAGATCGGCCCGCCACACGTCCCATTCTACCCTTGACCGCCAGGGACGGCACGGCCGGCAGGGCCGTCACGACCGTGCGCGTTGCGGCACGCCGCTCGGCAGGGGGGCCGAGCGCCGCGGCTCAGCGGGCCGGCGCCGCGGCCGGCAGTTGGAGCATCTTCTGTAGGGTCGCCGGCCTGGGCTCCTGGGCATTGAAATCGCCCACCATGAGGTCCCAGGTGATGTCGCGCGTGCTCCGCAGGGCGAGCGTGCCGGCGGCGGCGTCCACGTGATAGACGGCCGCGTGCCGGGTGGACTGGTCGATCACGATCAGCAGCCGGCGACCGTCCTCGAGCGGACTGTCGGAGATCCAGAGCGGGCCGCCGGCGGGGGCGCCTGGGCGCTCGGCGGCCAGCTGGCCCCCCTGCCAGAGGCCGGCCATGACGACCATGGCGGCGAGCACCGTCCAAGACCAGCCTCGACCGGCCGGGTGTTGTTTTCGTGAGGCGCGACGCTGACGGGGCACGGCGCTGGCTCCGGGGGCGGGTAGCGGCGGAGGCCGCATTCGGGAGCGCGACGCTAGTCCACGGTCGACGCCGGTCGCAAGCCCGAGCGCAGCCTGCGCAGCCCGCCAGGGCCGCCCTGCCTGCGCCGCTTGGCGTCGCGGGAACGCCGTTTCAGCGTGCCGAATGTTTCTGTTCAATCGGTTGGGCAAGACGTACCGATGGAGACGACAGGCCGGTCCGCCAGCCCGCGGACGGCGTGTTGCGTCACGGAACCCCTGAGGTACCCGCTGGTGTCGAAGCTCAACGCCCTCTCCGGCATGCTGTTGCGGTCGCCGCTCCTCTGGGGCGGCGCCCTGGCCTTCGCCTTCTTCTCGCTCATCCACGGCGGGCTGATCACCGACCCGACGGTCATCCGCTACCTGGCGGGCCACTGGGTGGAATACGTCGAGGTGGCCCTGTTCTTCGTGGGCTTGGCAGCGCTTGTGCTCCACGGGATCGACCTGGCCCGCCAGCGGCGGCAGCTGGCCGCCCCCCTGCTCGGCCCGATTCCCAGCGGCGGCGAGGATCCGGCCGCCGCCGCCGATCTGGCCGCCTCGATTCCCGATGGCGACGGCTACCTGCCCCGCCGGCTCCGCGATGCCCTCGACATCGTGGTTCGCACCGGTTCGGCCGACGGCCTCGAGGACCACCTCAAGTATCTGTCCGACCTCGATGCCTCCCGGGCGGCCCAGGGCTACGGGCTCGTGCGGTTCATCGTCTGGGCGATCCCGATCATGGGCTTCCTCGGCACGGTGATCGGGATCACCGTCGCGATCGCCAACCTCTCGCCGACCCAGCTCGAGAACATCTCGGGCGTCGTGGCGGGCCTCGGCACGGCCTTCGACACGACGGCCACGGCGTTGGCCCTCTCGATGGTGCTGATGTTCCTGCAGTTCGTGATCGACCGCGCGGAGCAGCAGCTGCTCGGCCGTGTGGACGAGGTGGCGTGGTCAGCGCTGGCCGGCCGGTTCCAGTCCACGGGCGAGGAGCAGGGGGCGGCCCTGGCCGTCGCCCGCCTCGGTGAGACCGTCAGCCGCGGCACGGCGAGGCTGCTCGAGTCGCAGGAGCAGGCCTGGCGGGCCCTCGAGCGGACGGCCGCCGACGGCATCAGGCAGCTCGTCGATCAGGGGAGCGAGTCCTTTTCGCGGACGCTCGCCGCCACGCTCGACCGCAGCCTCGGCGCCTGGGCGGAGTCGCTCGCCGCCGCGCACGACCAGGCAGCCGCGCGGCGGGACGACCGCTGGGCCTCGGCCGCGGAGTCGCTCACGGCGGCCCTTAACGGCCTCGGCCGCCACCAGGCGGCGCTCGATCGGCAGACCGAGCTGCTCGGCAGCGTGGTCGACGCTACCCGCGACATCGCCGCGCTCGAGCGGACGCTCGATGCCAACCTCGCCGCGCTGTCCGCGACGGGCCGCTTCGAGGAGACGCTCGCCACCCTGGCGGCCGCCGTCCACCTGCTGTCGGCCCGGGCCACGGCCCGCGGCCTCGAGGAGATCGAGGCGGCCCGCAAGTCCGGAAAGGCCGCATGAGCCGTCGTCGCGAGCCCTTCGGGCCCACGATCTCGCTGTTCCCCTTCCTCGCCGTGCTGCTGTGCACGATGGGGGCGCTGCTCGTGCTCCTGGTGCTCTTCAGCCGCTCCGCCCAGCAGGCCGACGCCGCCGCCGACGTGGAGGCCGCGCGCCGCCAGGTCGAGGAGCTGGAGTTGGCCCGCGACGAGCTGGGCTGGCGGCTCGACCAGCTGCGCGGCGTGCGGGAGCGCACGGCCGAGGAACTGGCCAAGGCGCGGATGCAGCTGGCGGGCATCGAGGACGACGCCCGGGCGCTCGTGGACGAGCTCGACCAGCTCGAGCGCATGGCCGCCGCGCTCGAGTCACCGGAGGCCGACGCGGGCGACGCCGCGATGCGCGAGCTCGAGGAGTGCCTGGCCGCCGCGCGCAAGGCGCTGGACGAGGCCCGCGAGCGGGCCGCCGACAAGCCCCCGGCCTACGCCGTGGTGCCCTACGAGGGGCCGGCGGGCACCCACCGTCGCCCGCTCTACATCGAGTGCTGCATCGACGGCGTCTTCCTGCAGCCGGAAGGCATCAGGCTGGGGCCGGCCGACTTCGAGGGCCCGCCCGGCCCCGGCAATCCGCTGGCCAGCGCCCTGAGGGCCGCGCGCGAGCACATCGCCAGCCAGCCCGGCGAATCCGGCGATCCCGACGCCCAGCCCTATCCGCTGCTGCTCGTGCGGCCCTCCGGCGTGATGGCCTACTACGCGGCCCGGGAGTCGCTGCAGTCATGGGGCAGTGATTTCGGCTACCAGTTCGTCGACGAGGACTGGGTGCTCACGTTTCCGCCCGCCGACCCGGCCCTGGCCGAGGCCGAGATGCGGGCGGTCGAGGAGGCGCGGCGCCGGCTCGAGTGGCTCGCGCAGGCGCGGCCCCGCCAACGGTCGAAGCCCGCGGTGCAGTATCGGGCCTCGTCGGCCCGCGGGGGTGTGGTCGCGGTCGGCGGTCCGAGCGTGCTCGGCGACCAGTCACGCTGGGATTGGACCGAGGAGCAGGCGGCCGCCGCCGGCCGCGGCTTCCGCGCCGATGGTGGCGACTCGGGAGGCACCGGCGATGCGGTGCTCGGCCAGGGCGACGGCACGGGGTATGTCGCGGGTGGGGCGGTTGGCAGCGTCGCCGGAGGCTCCGGAGCCGCTGGCGGCGGCAGCGGCTCCGGCGATCGCTACCTGGGACCATCGAAGTTCTATGGCGGAGCCGAAGGCGCGGGTGGGCCGGGCTCCGGGGCGGCGGAGGGCGACCTCGCCGGCGCTGGTGGCCCCGGAGCCACGGAGGGTTCCGGTCCGGGCGGAAGCGGCGGGCCGGCCGGCGCGGGGACGAGCGCGTCGCAGTCCGGTGGAACCGGTGACGTGGCCGCCGCGGGCGACGGCCCCGGTTCGGCCGGCGGCCCGGGCGGCGGGAGCGACCAGGGCGCAGGCACCGGCGGTTACGGAGCATCCGCGGGCGGCCAGGGAAGCGGCGGGGCGGCGGGCGGCACCGCCATGAGCGGTGGCAGCGGCGGTGGCGGCGGCAGTTTCGGGTCCGCGCCTCCCGGGTTGGGCCAAGGACAGGCGTCGGCCGCGGCGGGCGGCGGTGCGGCCGAATGCTCGCTGGCCGGTCGTCGCGGCAGCAACTGGGCGAGCCTCGCCTCGGCCGACCGCCCGATTCCGCTCACGCGTCCGATCCGGCTCGAGTGCGCCGCCAACGAGTTCCGAATCCTCGGCAGCGGTGGCCGCGTGACGGCGCGGGTGCCGATCGGCACCCGCACCGCCGACGCGGTCGATCCCCTCGTCCGCCAGGTGCATGCGGCGGTCGGCGAATGGGGCATGGCGGGCGACCGGATGTATTGGAAGCCTGAGCTCGTGCTCTCCGCGACGCCCGATGGGATCGTGCGCCGTGACGAGCTCGAGCGGCTCCTCGCCGACAGCGGCCTCGACACCCGGCGGGCCGGTCAGGCCGACACCGTCCGCAGCCTGCCGCCGGTCCGCACCGGAAGCCTTCCCGTCACCCGCTAGAGCCCGTCTCCGCCGGAGCCATCCCGATGCCACGCCCGAGGGCTGAAGACGATCGTTCCGCCGGTCAGGACTCGTTCCTCGACGTGGTGACGAACATCGTTGGGATCCTCATCATCCTCGTGATGGTGATCGGAGCCCGCGTCCGGCAGATCATGCTCACGCCGCCCGAGCCCGCCGCCACGGCGGCTTCCGCCGAGCTCACGGCCGAGGTGACGGCGCTCGCCGCGACGGTCAACTCCGCGGAGAGCGAGATCGAGGAACTCGAGCGGCAGGTGCAGCAGGTCTCCCTCGAGGCGGCCGCCGCGGCCCAGGCCAGGCTCGATCTGGCCACGGCGGTGTCGGCCGCCAAGCACGAACTCGAGCGCCGCAAGAGCGAGGCCGACGCCGTCCGGGTGGCGGCGGCCGAGCGGGCGGCCCGGCGGCAGGGCCTCGAGGAGGAGATCCACCGCGTGGCCCTCGAGACCAAGGGGCTCGCCGAGGCCGCCGCCACGACGCAGGAGGTGCTCGCCTACCCCACCCCGATCGGTCGCACGGTCAACGGCGAGGAGATCCACTTCCGGCTGGCCGAGGGGCGGATCGCCTACGTACCGCTGGAGGAGCTCTTCGAACTCGCCAAGGCCCACACGCGCCGCCACTCCGATTCGCTGACCGATCTGGCGGCCCGGGTCGTGACGGTCGGTCCCGCCCGTGACTTCAACCTCGACTACGTGGTCGAGACCAAGATCGACCGGGCCCGCGGCCAGGTGCTCGTCCGCTCGCGGGAGTGGGTCGTGCGGCCGGTCGGGCCGGGCGTGGGGGAGACCATCGCCGAGGCGCTCGCCTCCTCGTCACGGTTCCGCGGCGTGCTCGCCGGCGTGAAGCCCGACACCACCGTCACCCTCTGGTGCTATCCCGACAGTTTCGAGGGCTATCGCGAGATCCGGGCGGAGCTGCACCGGCTCGGCATCCCGACGGCGGGCCGGCCCTTGCCCGAGGGCGCCCCGATCGGCGGCTCGACCGATGGGAGCAAGTCGGTGGCGCAGTAGGCCGTTGATGCCGCCCCGCGCACGGCGGGCGATCAGGCGTCGCCGGGGGGCATGCCGAAGAATGCCGCCGCGTTGCGGTAGGCGATGTCGCGCACCATGCCGCCGAGCAACGTCATGTCGGCGGGCAGGAGGCCCGCTTCGACGTCTTCGCCGCGGCTCCGGCAGAGCCGCCGCCGGAA
>JBJTAA010000141.1:0-7336 GCA_046090525.1 Planctomycetota bacterium | reverse complement strand
CTGGCGATCTGGATGCCGCCTACCGTTGCGGCGGTGCTGTTGATGATTCGAAGGTTCTGCTGGCTCGCAGCCGAGTTCGTGATGTTGACGGGGCTGGTCTGACCAGCCGCCATGACCAAGCCGACGCCGAAGTTGCCGCCGAAGGCTGACGAGTAGGTGAGGTCGAGCGTGCCGGCGACCGAGCCATCGAACAGGGCGTCTTGCCTGCCGCCCGCGACTGCACTCGTGCTGGCAGGCACCGCGTCGCCCGACCAGTTCTGCGCCGTGGTGAGGACGTCTGTGCTCGCGCCCCGGTCCCACGTGCGGATCGTCTGGGCCTGCACGCTGCCGGTGATGAACAGCGTCGCGGCGACGACGACGGCGATCGCCCTCGACCTACCCGTGAGCACGGCGCCCACGACACGAGTGGCTTCGACCAAGGTTGCATTGAGGCTCATGGGATTACCCCCCGGACGATGACGACCCATGCCTGTTCGTTCGGAACCAACCGACGCGATCAGGCCCGCAATATCGTGACGCGTGAGAAACCACACGAGGGCTCCCACACCCACGGCCACCACGATAGCCCCGGCAGGCAAGTTGTTGAATCCACGTGTTTACGGGGGGGTGATGCCGCCCGCCGCTGGCGATAGGCTTTCGCCGACCTTGGGTTTTCCAGGGCTTTTCGCAAATTTTTGAAACTGCTGCATCCGTGCTTCCCCGCCCGGCCAATTCGATCGCTGCTGGAGACCGCGTGGCTCGACACGCCCTGCTGAGTCTCGCGTGTGCCGGGCTCATCGCGGCGCTGGGCGGCAGGCCCACCCGGGCCGACCTCCCCCGATTCAGCGTGCCGGGCTCGGAGCACGAGATGGCGGCCCTGAACGCCTTGCACGAGTTGCATCACGAGGCGGCGTTCTCGGACTGCACACTCTGGGACCCCTGGCTGCCGATGGCCACCGTCTGGGCCTCGCCCAAGAAGCGGGAGCAATACCGCACGGCGTTTCTGAACCGGCGGATCGACGCCGAGGGCTACGTCGCGATGCAGCAGCACCGCGGCGGGGCGCACAGCGAAGGCTGGCCCTTCCCGGCCTGGGGGCAGTGCGGCGGCGCGGGGTTTTATTTTTCGACGGCCGACGAGGCGTGGGCGGTTCACGCGCTGCAACTGAAGCCCCTCAAAGACACCGCCGGCTGGGAGTTCGACGGCGCCGACGTGCTGGGCATCGATCCGGTGGCCGGGCTGCGGCTGAAAGCCACGAAGGACGTGGTCACGATCACCACGCCCCCCTTCCGCTGCGGCACGATCGTGGCCCCCTTCGCGCGGCTGGAGTGGGCGGCCCGCGGATTGGAACCGGAGTCGCAGGCCGGCATCGAATGGCTGCTCGACGGCGAGGCCGACTGGCCGGCCAACCGCAGGGTCGCCTTCCCGCCGCCGCAGGACATGCAATACGCCAACGTGCCGCTCTACCGCCAGCCGGGCTACGCGGGCTTGCTCACGCGATACCGCGTGACGCTCGACCACGCCGCGGGGGCCGAGATCGATCTGAGGTCGATCGTCACCGCCATCGACACCCGCCATCCGATCACCAACTCGAACTACATCCGCGGCTGCTGCGACTACGTCGCGTGGACCGCTGATCTCGACTTCCTCCGGCACGCCATCGGGCGGATGCGGCGCGCACTCACCTACGCGCTCGACGAGTTTCGCGTGCGGGAGGGGAAGCACGTCTTCGTGCCCTGGGTGGGGCACGACGGCCGCAGCGGGATCGCCCTCGGACCCAACGGCCAGAAGGCCCCGCGGCTCGGCCTCGGCGTGGGCAACAACTACTGGGATCTGCTTCCCTTCGGCGGCCACGACGCGTTGGCGACGATCTACCTCTACGACGCCCTGCGCGGCCTCGCGTCGCTCGAGGAGAGCCTCGCGAAACACCCCGAGTGGATGATCCCCCCGGCCCAGGCCCCGCACGACGGGCCGGCACTCCGCCGCCTCGCCGAGGAGATCCGGAAGGATTTCCAGAGCCGCTTCTGGAATCGCGACACGGGCCGCTTCAACGGCTGGATCGACGCGCCGGGCCGCCCCTACGACTACGGCTTCACCTTCGTGAACCTGGAGTCGATCTTCTACGGCCTGGCCAGCGAGGACCAGGCGCGGAGCATCTTCGACTGGCTCGACGGCCGCCGCGAGGTCGCCGGCGACACGTCGGCGGGCGCCGACATCTACCGCTGGCGATTCGCCCCGCGGGCCACCACGCGACGCAACGTCGAGGCGTATGTCTGGGCGTGGCCAAACCCCGAGCAGATCCCGTGGGGTGGCCAGGTGCAGGACGGCGGCGCGGTGCTGGGATTCAGCTACCACGACCTCATGGCGCGGCTGAAGACCAACGGCCCCGACGACGCCTGGCGACGGCTCGAGCAAATCCTCGCCTGGTTCCGCGAGGTGCAGGCCGAGGGGGGCTACCGCGCCTACTACGCCAAGCCCGACCGGGGCACGCTGCAGGGGGGCGGCACGGCGGGCGGACTGGGGCTGGATCATGAGTTCATGGAGAGCGTGCTCGTGCCGCAGGTCATGCTGTATGGGTTTTTGGGATTCCAGCCGTCGCTCGAGGGCTATCGGATCGAGCCCCGCCTGCCCGCCGGCTGGCCGTCGCTCACCATCACGGGCATCCGGTTTCACGACGAGGTGCTCGACGTCCCCGCCCATGCCGACGGCCGCATCGAGGTCGCGAACCGGCCCGCCGCCGAGCCGGCGGGCAGCCCCCCGTGAGACGCCTCCCGGGTGGGCGGAGCGCCGGTTCTCCACGCGAGGCGCGCAGCCCAGGCCGTGAATCAGCCGAGCTTCGTGGGAGCCATCCCAGGTATAATCGATTTGCATGGGATCGCGGCCAGAAGCCGACCGGCAGCGGATTCCCTGCAGCAGGAAAGGCTCGATGCCGATGCGGCTCACCCCTGAGCAACACGAGAGAATCCTGATGATCGTGCGCGAGCATGCCGGTGCCGACGCCGCCGTCTTGCTGTATGGCTCCCGGACGCATGACGACCGTCGCGGAGGAGACGTCGATCTGCTCGTCCAATCGCCTCATGCGATCGACCCGAAACGGCAGGCGGCGCTGCATGCGCGACTGGAGGAGGAACTTCTCCTGCCCGTCGACATCTCATTCATAGACACGCGGCGTGGCATGACCCGCTTTCAAAAACTGGCGGCTGCACAGGCACTCCCGCTGGGGGTGGCTCGATGAACGCCCTGCTCGAGGAGAGCCGGAAGCATCTGGGCGACCTCATCGAGGCCTGCCAACGTTGTACGTGGCACCTCAATGCGACGGCGGCGCGGGTTGAATGGCCCCTCACGGCCACGAAACTCTCAGAACGGCAAATGGACCTCGGGCTCTTCGAGCCATTGGCCGCCATCAATGAACGGTTCGCGAAACTGCAGGATCTACTCGGTACGACCATGCGTCACCTCTGCGAACTCTGTGGCGAGCGGACGGACACGTTTCTCCGCGTGCTCGCATTCTGCGAAAAAGCCGGAGTTATCGAATCTTCCGAAGCATGGCACGCCTGCCGCAGCCTGCGGAACCGGGCTGCCCACGATTACGGCACCGACTTCGAGCTCACTGCAGGCCATTTCAATGCGTTGCACGATCAGATTCCGGTTTTATCGGGCGTGACGTTGGCCCTCGCGGCTTATGCGAAGCAGGTGCTTGGAATCGAGCCGGATGATCCGACGTTTGCCGAGGCTTTGGCTCGGCTTCACGGCTGATCGCACATCTGCCGCGCTCGGCCAGCGGCTCTAGGCACTGGCGCCGATTTTCAGAAGTCCGAGTTCGAATCCGCGGGCCACGGGCTCGTCCAGTTCGCAGTTTCTCGACATGCGTGGGTCGCGGTCGATCATCGCGATGCGGACGAAAAGCGTCTCTGGGTCGCGCGGGCAGGAATGCCGGCGGGGCGCAGCAGCCGGGGCCCCCAACAGCCGGGATGAAGACGCCGTCGGTTGCACACACGTGCAGACCGTCGCTCGAGGGCTATCGGATCGAGCCCCGCCGGCCCGCCGCCGAGCCGCCGGGCAGCCCCCCGTGAGACGCCTCCCGGGTGGCGGAGCGCCGGCTCTCAGCCGCCGCCGCTGGCCGGCACGAGCCGGTCGCGCATCGCCCGGGCCACGGCCGCGGCCCGGCTGTGGACACCCAGCTTCTCGAACAGCGACCGGGCATAGCCGTCGACCGTGTGCACGCTGATGCCCAGGCGGGTGGCGATCTCCTTGTTGGTCAGGCCGTCGACGAAGTTCTGCAGCAGCTCCTGCTCGCGCCGCGACAGCTTCACCTTCGTGGCCGCGGGCGTGAGGGCGGCCAGCAGCTGGAGCACCCGCTGGGCCACGCGGGGCGACATCGGCACCCCTCCCTCGTGGGCCTCGCGGACCGCCGCCACGATCTCCCGCGGCAGGGCCGACTTGAGGAGGTAGCCGCAGGCTCCCGTGGTGAGCGCCTGCGAGATCTTCTCCGGATCCTCGAACACCGTGAGCACCAGCACCCGGCAGCCGGGATGCCGGTCGCGCACCACCCGGATCACCTCGAGGCCGTGCGAGCCCGGCAGCCCCAGATCGAGCAGCAGCACCTGGGGCGGCGACACCCCCGGCTCGTCGAGATGCTCGAGCATCGCCTCGGCCGACGCGAAATCGTGCTCGGCGTCGATCCCGCGGGCCTGCCGCAGGAGGCGGCGGACGCTGCGCCGGAAGGGCTCGTGATCCTCGAGGATCCAGACCCTGATGTCGGAATGGTCGTCCACGGCCCTGGCTGTCGTCATGGAATCCTCAGGCGGGGAGTCGCTGGAGACGGTGCGGCACCCGCAGCCGGACGGTCGTGCCCGCCCCCGGGGCCGACTCGACCGCGAGCGTGCCGTGCAGCTTCGCGGCCCGGGCGGCGAGGTTGGCCAGCCCGTGCCCCTTCGAGGCCCGCTGCGGCTCGAAGCCGACCCCGTCGTCGTGGATGGCGAGCTCGACATGCCGCGAATCGGCCGTGATTCGCAGGGTCACGTCCGCCGCCTGCGCGTGCTTGGCCACGTTGCTGAACACCTCCTTGGCGACGAGGTAGATCTCCCGACGGGTGGCGAGATCCGGCGCCGGCGCACGCTCGTCGATCGCGGTCTCGACGACCACCCGCGCGTCGCGGAGCGCCCGGTTCGCCATGCCGGCGATGGCGTTCACCCAGCCGCCCCGGTCGCCGCCGTCGCGGGGCGCGAGCATCTCCACCATGTCGCGCATCGAGGCCGTGCTCTCGGTCGCGAGCTGCTCGATGTCGGCCACGTCCTCGAGCGCGGCCGACATGTCGGTGGCGGGCCGCCGGCAGTGCTCCGCCAGGAAGCGGCTGATCATCGCGATGCTCGCGAGGTTGGAGCCGATGTCGTCGTGCAGGTCGCGCGAGATCTGCTCGCGCATGGAGTTGGCTTCCCGCTGGAATCGCCGCCGCTGCCAGAGGGCGAACCCGGCGGCCGCCGCCACGCCCCCGAGCGCGAGCCCCAGCGACCCGCGCCGGGCCCGGGCGGCGGCCCGGGCGACGAGGGCGCCGCGGCGCTCGAGCAGGAGCGACTGCTCCGCCAGCACGCGATCCCGCCGCACGAGCCTCGCGATCCAGTCGGGCAGTTCCACGAGCCGCTTCTCATAGGCATAGCCGTCGGTGAGCGCGGCCGGGCTCCAGCCCGGCTCGTCCACGGAATCGGTCGCCTCGACCGGGCAGCCGAGGGCGACGTTCGTGTCGCCGCGATACACCTGCACTTCGGCGAGCGCGAACAGAAAGGTGAGCCACTGCGGCCAGAGGCTCGTGGCCGTGACCCGCACGTAGCGGAATCGTTCCCCGTCGCGGCCGGGAAGCACCACGAGGTTGTCTTCGGGGGCGACCTGCGCCTGCGGCGGCTCGGCGGTGAGCGGGCGGGCCGCGGCGAAGTCGGCGGTCGCCGAAACCTCGACGGTGTACATCGGGGGAAACCCGAAGGACGAGTAGGAGAGGGGGCCTTCCCGCGAGACGGGCACCAGCCGCACCTCGTCGATCGTTCCCGGTTCGCCGAGGTCGATCGTGACCGCCTTGGGCAAGGCCCCCTTTTTTTCCGCACGGCTCTGGTAGCCGAAACTCGTGGAACTCTCGTTCACCACGGGCAGGCCGAGCGGCGTCCGCATGTCGATGACCTGCTGCTCCGTGATCTGCGAATTCTGCTGGGGATGACTCGCCGTCACGCGGCCTTGGACGGCCACGTTGCGATTGCCGTCGAGCAGCATGATCTCCGACATGGCCAGCGTGGCCATCACGTCGTCCTGCCACGACTTCACGACCTCGAGCCGGACGCTCGTCACCGCGCGGCGCGGCCCGGGGATCACCACCGGGGTGACCCCCGGGTTCGGCACGTCCTCGTGCGTCATGTCGGCGATCACCAGCCTCGTCGCGGCGTCGCCGCTGGTGGCGGTCACGCGGTAGCGTTTCGGGAAGCCGAAGCCCTCGATCGGCTCCTTCGAGCCCAGCAGGATCCGCGGAAACAGGACCACCGTGTCGACCATGCGGGGCTCGGGAAACGTGATCTCGAGCCAGGGAGGATCGCTCCCCGGCAGCGTCGGGGTCATGATGAACCCCTGGTGGATGTAGCCGGGCGAGCGACGCGGCGGGGGGAGCGACGCCAGTTCCGCCGTGATCTCGGCGAGGCGACGTTCGACCGCGGCGTGGCCCGGGTCGAGCCAGAGGATGGCGTTCTCCAGGATGCCGGCGCGGGCCGCGCCGCCCCAGAGCGCGGCCGCCAGTCCGATTCCCGATCCCAGTCGTCGACGCCAGCCCATGGAAAACCGCCCGAGGAACACCGCCCGAGAGATTCCCCGATTCTAGCGGGTCGTCACGCCGGCCTGTGCGCCGTCGCCGGTTTGATCGGCCGACGCTCCCGCCCCGTGCCGACCCACGCATTCACGTGGATTTGGCCGGCTGTCGTGAGCCATAGACTGCGACGGTGCGGGGCCACCGCCGAGACCTTCGTGAAACTCCGCGAACCGCCACGCCGAGAAGGGGACGACCCCGTGCCGAGCCACCGCAAGACGGGCTTCACGTTGGTGGAGCTGCTGGTCGTGATCGCCATCATCGCGGTCCTGATCGGTCTCCTGCTCCCCGCGGTGCAGACCGCCCGCGAGTCGGCAAGGCGGACTTCGTGCATGAACAACCTGAAGCAGATCGGGCTGGCCATGCACTCGTATGAAAGCGCCGAGAAATGCTTTCCTCCCGCATACACGGGCACCACCAATGCCGAATGGTCGTGGAGCACGTTCATCCTGCCGTATGGCGAGCAGACCCCGATCTACGATCGATTCGATCCGCTGAACGTGACGCTCACAACGTTTCTC
>JBJTAA010000140.1:0-3307 GCA_046090525.1 Planctomycetota bacterium | reverse complement strand
ATCGCCGACGAGACGCTCGTCGTGTTCTCGACCGACAACGGCACCGCCGCCGGCAGCCCCGTGTTCAACGACGGGATGCGGGGAAGCAAGGGCTCGCCCTGGCGGGGCGGCACGCGGGTGCCCGCGTTCTGGCGCTGGCCGGGCACGCTGCCGGCGGGCGTGGACCTGTCGGCCGTGACGGCGCACATCGACGTTTTGCCCACGCTCTGTGAGATCGCCGGGGCGGCGGTTCCGCCCGCGGTCGCGGCGAAGATCGAAGGGCGGAGTCTCGTGCCGCTCCTCGAGGACGCCGAGGCGGCGTGGCCGGATCGGCCGCTGGTGACCCACGTCGGCCGCTGGGAGCGGGGGAAGGCCGCCGAGAGCGCCTACCGTAACTGCCGCATTCGCGAGGGCCGCTGGCAGCTCGTGAACGTGCAGAACCGCCCGGACGCCTGGGAACTCTACGACCTCGCCGCCGATCCGGGTGAAACGCGCAACGTCTCGGCCGAGCATCCTGACGTCGTGACACGGCTCGTCGGGGCCTACGACGCGTGGTGGCAGAGCGTCCAGAAGGATCTCGTCAACGAGGATCTCGACGGACCGCGGGAGAACCCGTTCCACGGGGCGTTCCGGGCCCAGTTCGGCCCCGACGCCACGGCCAAGCCCGCCGGCAACGCGGTCCCGCTGCCAACGGAAAAGCCGGCTCGGCCGGGAGCCGCCAACGACCGCCGCGGGCCCCCGGCGACGCCACCCGTGCCACCGACGCTCGCCGACGTCCGCTACGGCGACCACCCCAAGCAGGTGTTGCACTTCTGGAAGGCGCCGGGGGCGACCGCCGAGAGCCCCGCGCCGCTCGTGTTCTTCATCCATGGTGGCGGTTGGCAGGGGGGTGATCGAATGAGTGGCCTCGCGTCGATGCTCGAGTCGCTCCTCGGAGCCGGGCTTTCGGTGGCGAGCATCGAGTACAGGTTCATCTCCGAAGCCATGGAGCAGGGTATCGAACCGCCGGTCAAGGCGCCCCTCTCCGACGCCGCCCGGGCCCTGCAGTTTGTCCGCAGCAAGGCGACCGACTGGCACGTCGACAAGCGCCGGATCGCCGCCAGTGGGGGCTCGGCGGGCGCCTGCTCGAGCCTTTGGCTCGCCTTCCACGGCGACCTCGCCGATCCGGCCAGCACCGATCCGGTGGCCCGCGAGTCGACCAGGCTGATGACCGCAGCCGTGACCGGGGCTCAGACGACGCTCGACCCGGCGCAGATGAAGGAGTGGACGCCCAACAGCCGCTACGGGGGCCACGCGTTCGGATTCATGAACAACCCGCAGGAGCGGGATCGGCAGTTCGCGGCTTTCCTCGCGGGCCGGGAGAAAATCCTGCCCTGGATCAACGAGTATTCACCCTACGCCCTCGTGTCGGCCGACGACCCGCCGGTGTACCTCGCCTACGGCTCGCCCCCGGCGCTCGGCCAGCCCGAGAAGGATCCGACCCACACGGCCAACTTCGGGGTCAAGCTGGCGGAACGGCTCGCGGCGGCGGGCGTCGGCTGCGAGCTCGTCTACCCCGGCGCGGCCGATGTCAGGCACCTTCGCGTGCAGGACTACTTGATCGAGTTCCTCACCACGAAGCATCGCGCTGAGGCCGGCCGCTGAGGCCATTCCCGGAACTCCCGAAGCGTGGGCATGAAACGACCGTCGGTCTTCGCGGTTCTCCTGGCAGGCCTCGTTGTCGCTGGACCTCGGCAGCCGGCGTCCGCGGCGGCCCCGGAGCGACCAAACATCCTGTTCATCATCGTCGATGACCAGAGCCCGTTCGATCTCAAGGTCTACGATTCCTCATCGCGACTCGAGACCCCGGTGATCGATGCGCTGGCAGCCCGCGGCTGCGTGCTCGACGCCGCCTACCACATGGGGTCATTCTCTGGCGCGGTCTGCACGCCGTCGCGGCATATGGTGATGACCGGCCGCTCGCTCTGGCACTTGCCGATCGGGCCGGCGGACGACGGGACCGGGAAACCGACGGCGGCCGCGGAGCGTCGCTGCCCGGCCGACATCGAGGCCCACGTGCTCCCGGCCGTCTTCAACGCGGCCGGCTACGACACGATGCGAACCTGCAAGGTAGGCAACAGCTACGAGGGTGCCAACAAGCGGTTCACCGTCCGCCACGACGCCACGAAGCGCGAGGGCACAGCCGCGGGGGGCAGCGCCTGGCACGCCGATCGCGTCCTCGACTTCCTCGCCGCCCGCGCGGCGACCGGTGACACCGACCCCTTCCTCATCTATTACGGATTCTCCCATCCGCACGATACACGGGATGGCACGCCAGAGTTGCTCGCCAAGTATGGGGCGGTCAACCATGCCGATCCGGCACGGTCGCCGCCACGCCACGAACGGCAGCCGCCGCTGCCAGGCAACTGGCTGCCACGGCATCCCTTCGACACCACCGACATGGAGGTGCGCGACGAGACGGCCGTCAGCGGCGTGTGGCGGCGGCGGGACGAGGCCACGATCAGAAACGAGATCGGCCGCGAGTTCGCCTGCAGCGAGCAGATCGACGTCCAAATCGGCCGGGTGCTCGACAAGCTCCGCTCCATGAACGAGCTGGAGAAGACGTGGATCATCTACACGTCCGACCACGGGATGGCGATCGGGCGTCATGGCCTGCAGGGCAAGCAAAACCTCTATGAACACACCTGGCGGGTGCCGTTGATCGTGGCCGGGCCGGGCGTGAAGCCCGGCAGCCGGGCGCTGGGCAACGTCTACCTTGCGGACGTGCTCGCCACCCTCTGCGACATCGCCGGGATCGACCCGCCGGTGACGAACGAGGGGACGAGCTTTCTGCCGGTGCTCGAGGGCAAGACGCCGGCGATCCGGGACGTGCTGTACGGAGCCTATGCGGGCGGAGCCAAGCCGGGCATCCGGTGTGTCCGGCGGGGGGACTGGAAACTCATCAAGTACGAATCCCCAGCCGGCGGCCTGGTCACGCAACTGTTCAACCTGCGGGAGAACCCCGGGGAACTCGTGGCCGAGCATCACGAGCCGGCCGTGACGGCCGTGTCGCGGGTCGAGGCGGCCCCCGGACAGCGAAACCTGGCGGATGATCCGGCCCACGGCCTCCGCCGCCACGAACTGGAGATGCTCCTGCACGCCGAGATGCAGCGGCTGGACGACCCCTACCGGTTTGCGGACCAGCCCGTCGGGGAGCACGAGCCCTGATCGGAGCGGGCTGCGGCCGTGTGGGGCTGCTCGGCTCTGGCCGCCGCGGGTATCCTGTGCCCGCGACTGGCGGGCTGCCGGTCACGAGGAGGCCGAGGGCATGGCGGAGCGCGAGTCGCGG
>JBJTAA010000139.1:0-7863 GCA_046090525.1 Planctomycetota bacterium | reverse complement strand
ACCGGGTCGTGGCGGCCGGCCAGCGGGTGCTCGTGACCACGCTCACGAAGAAGCTCGCCGAGGATCTGACGGCGTATTTTCAGGAACGGAAGGTTCGCTGCCGCTGGCTGCACAGCGAGCTCGACGCCTTCGAGCGGGTGGAGCTGCTCCACGATCTGAGGGCCGGAAAGTTCGACGTGCTCGTGGGCGTGAACCTGCTCCGCGAAGGGCTTGACCTGCCGGAGGTGTCGCTGGTGGCGATCCTCGATGCCGACAAGGAGGGGTTTCTGCGGAGCGAGACCTCGCTGATGCAGACGATCGGCCGCTCGGCCCGCAACGTGGACGCCCGCGTGATCCTCTACGCCGACACGGTCACCGAATCGATGCGGCAGGCCGTCGACGAGACCCGGCGGCGGCGGGCGCTCCAGGAGGAATACAACCGCGAGCACGGGATCACGCCGGAGACGATCCGCAAGGAGATCCGGGCCGGCATCGAGGCCGAGGCCGCCTCGCGGGCCAAGGCCTTCGAGGCGGTGGGCCGCGGCGACGAGGACCGCCGCCGGCAGAGCGAACTGCTCGAGCAGCTCGAGGCCGACATGATGCAGGCCGCCGCCGAGCTCGACTTCGAGCGGGCCGCCCGGATTCGGGACGAGATCGCGGCGCTCCGCGAGGGCAAGGGGCGCGGGCGGGCGGCCGGGCCGCGGGGCCGCGGCAAGCGCGGGTCCGGCTCCTTCGGCGGACGGATCCCCCGTCCGAAGCAGGCATGATGGCCGCCACGCAGCCTCCTCCCGACATCGCCCGCGAGCGCAATCTCCTCCGCCGGCTGCTCGAGATCCAGGAGCGGGAGCGGCAGCTCGTCTCCTACGAGATCCACGACGGCCTGGCCCAGTACCTGGCCGGCGCGATCATGCACCTCGAGGCCTGGCAGGCGGCCCTCGGCGACCATCCCGGCGTCGGGGAGCTCCGCGAGGGCATGCGGCTCCTGCACGCCGCCGCCGAGGAGGCGCGGCGGCTGATCGAGGGGCTGCGTCCGCCGGCGCTCGACGAGCTCGGCATCGTGGAGGCGATCGAGTCGCTGGTCTCGGACGCCCGCGCCGAGGTGCCGGAGGTGACCTTCGTGCACGACCTGGCCGGGTCCAGGCTGCCGCCGGCCCTCGAGACCACGATCTTCCGGATCGTGCAGGAGTCGCTCTCGAACGTCCGCAAGCACGCGGCGGCCCGCCGGGCGAGCGTCGAGGTGAGGCGGTCGGGCGACCGCGTGACCGTGCGGGTCGCCGACGACGGGCGGGGCTTCGATCCGGCCGTCGTGCCCGAGGACCGCTTCGGCCTCGAGGGGATCCGCCAACGCTCGCGGCTGATGGGCGCCGAGCCGCGGATCGAGTCGCTGCCGGGGAAGGGCACGACCGTGGAGGTGTGTCTTCCCGTGCCTCGCGAGCCCGGTTAGGCGGCCTTCTGGATCGCGTCGAGCGACCGGCCCAGCCGGCGACGCCCCTTCGAGGTGGTCGCCGACTCGATCACCGTCGGCTCGTTCGCCAGCGCGAGGCGGTCGCGGAGCGACTGGGCGAGGGTGGCGCCGAAGTCCTCGTCACGGCTGCGCTGGCCCACGTCCTCGATCGCATCGGCGAATCCGAGCACCACGGCCTGCCGCACGCCCTCGCGAACCCACTGGAAGAAGCTCATCGGCGAAATCCCCCCGCATCCCTGCCGGCCGCGCACCCCGCCGGCCTGGTTCTCGTATCGGCGCCGCCGCACGGCCGCCTCGAAACCCAGCCGCCGGATGCGGGCCCCGGAAACTGGGCAGGCTGTGCCGTCGCCCCGGGGGGGGCGGTCACGTTCAGGAGTCCGGTCGCTCCGCGACCGGATCACGCACGATGTCGAATCAACGCTGACCCGGTTCCGGCGGAACCGGGCTCCTGGGGATCACGGCAGCCGGCGCACGCAGACCAGGCAGAGATCGTCGCTTCCGCTGACGCCCGCGGTGTGTCGGTCGATGTCGGCCAGGATCCGGCGGGCGATGGCCTCGGCCCCGGCCGCGGGGCCGGCGAGCACCTGCTCGAGCCGCTCGATCCCGTAGCAACGGCCCTCGTGGTTCATCTCCTCGGTCACGCCGTCGGTGCAGAGCACGAACGCCGCGTCGGGCGGCAGCTCGATCGTGCAGGAGCGGAAGTCGTGGTCGGCCGCCATGCCCAGGGGGAGGTTGCCGAGTTCGACGGCCACCTGCCGGACCGTTCCGTCGGGCTGCCGGAGAAACACGGGGAGGTGGCCCGCATTGCAGACCGTGACGGCGTCCCGGTCGGGCGCGAGCACCGCGACGACGAGCGTCGCGAAGCGGTCGTCCCAGCCCCCGCGGAGGAAGCTCTCGTTGATCCGCGATACGGCCCTCCCCAGGTCGGGCTCGCTCGCGAGGCAGTAGCGGACGTCGGCCGAGAGGGCGGCCATCAGCAGGGCGGCCGCGATTCCCTTGCCCGAGACGTCGGCGAGCACGACCGCCAGCCGGCCGCCGGCCAGCGGCACGTAGGAGAAGAAGTCGCCGCCCACGTGCCGGGCCGCCTCGTAGAAGTCGAAGATCTCGTAGCCCGGGATCGCGGGCGGGCCGCTCGGCAGCAGGCCCTGCTGCACCCGGTGGGCGAGCTCGAGGTCGCGGTTGAGGTGTTCCCGTTCGACCCGCTCGTCGTGGGCGAGGGCCTGCTCGATCGCCTGCGCCGCCCGCCCGACGATCCCGACGAGCACCTCGAGATCGTCCGCATCGAAGCGGTCACGGATGTCCCGCGAATCCACCTGCAGCACGCCCAGGAGCCGGCCGTCACCGGCGGTCACCGGCACGCACATCACCGAGCGGATGCTGCCGACCATCACGCTCTCGTTGGCCCTGAAGCGGGTGTCGGTGACGGCATCGGCGGAGAGGATCGCCTGCCGCGACGTGGCCACGCGGTCGATCAGCGTCCGGCTGATCCTGGCATGGCCCTCGTCGGGGCGCTTGGTGCGTCGGGCCCGGACCCGCAGCTTGCCGGTGGGCGGCTGCGCCAGCAGCACGAACCCGCGGTCGGCCTGCGGAAACACGTCGAGCAGGCCGTCGAGCAGCCGCGGCAGCACGTCGTCGAGGGAGAGCGACGCGCCGATGGCGCGATTGAGGCCGAGCACGGCCCGTAGCTTGGCCTGCGTGTGGTGGTCGAGCCCCTCGTCCGCGCCCGGCCGCACGACGTCCATCTGCGAGACGATCAGGGCATCGGAACCGCCCGCCGGATCGTCCTCGAAGTCGTCGTCGATCACGACGGCGGCCCACGAGTCGGTCACGGCCGACGACGTGGTGCGAAACACCAGGCGATGCCCGCAGATGGCCAGCTCATCGCCGTCCTCGAGCCGGCGCGGCGCCGTCAGCGGGCTGCCGTTCACGAGCGTGCCGTTGCGGCTCCGGAGGTCCTCGACCACGACGCCGTCCGCAGCGACGGTGACCGCGCAGTGCTGCCGGCTCACCGACGGGGCGTCGAGGACGATGCCGCAATCGGGGTGGCGGCCGATCAGGATCCGCCCGTCGTCGAGCACGATCCGCTCGCCGCCGCGGTCGCCGAACTGGAACTCGAGGACGGGCACGCGGGTGGTCGACTCCAGCCGGCCCCTCGGCTCCAGCGGGCCCGCCCCGGCGAACCGCGATTGCCGGTGGCCGGGGCGTCGGGTAGTCTCGAAGCGTCGCTCGACACCGTTGGGGAATGGTGTAACGGTAGCACGACTGGCTCTGGACCAGTTAGTCTAGGTTCGAATCCTAGTTCCCCAGTGTTTATGGCGGGCTCTGGCATCCCGCCCTCCCCGCCTGCGGGTGAGACCGTCTGCCTCGTGCCGGCCCGCGATGCACCGGATGCCTGTCTGCGGGACGCCGGGATCCATGTCGAGCCCGTGTCCTGCTCGTCGATGATCAGCCCCTGATCGGCAAGGCCGTCGCGAAGCTGCTCGCGGGTGCCGCCGACATCGCGCTCGAGTTTCGGCAGGATGCGGCCTCCGCCTGCGCCGCGGCCGAGGCGTTCCGCCCGACGGTGATTCTCCAGGACCTCGTGATGCCAGACGTGGAGGGGCTGGAGAGGTGCGGCGGTTCCGGGCGCTGGCCGCGACGGCCGACGTGCCGGTGATCGTGCTCTCGGCTCTGGCCGAGCCCGAGAAGAAAGCCGAGCTCCTCGCCGGCGGGGCGGCCGACTATCTCGTCAAACTGCCCGACGCGGTGGAGCTCGTGGCCCGCGTCCGGATCCATTCCGAGGCGCACCACCGCCTCGTCGAACGGAACGCGGCCTTCGCGGCCCTGGGGGGGACGGACGCGGTCGGAGCGGCTGCTGTTGAGCATCCTGCCCCCCGATCGCCGAGCGGCTGAAGGACGCGCCCGGCACCATCGCCGAGGGCTTCGCCGAGGCCAGCGTGCTGTTCGCCGACCTAACGGGCTTCACGGCCTCCTCGCAGACCGCCGAGCCGCAGGGCCTCGTCGAGTTTCTCGACGCCGTGTTCTCGGAGTTCGACCGGTTGGCGGCGGACTTCGGGGTGGAGAAGATCAAGACGATCGGCGATGCCTCCATGGCGGCTGCCGGCTTGCCGGTGCCCCGCGCCGACCATGCCGGGGCGGCCGCCCGGATGGCACTCGGCACGCAGGAGGCCTTCGCCACGCTCACGCGGGCCCGGGGCCTGCCGCTCGACCTGCGAATCGGCATCCACTCGGGGCCGGTCGTGGCCGACGTCATCGGTCGGCACAAGTTCAGCTACGACCTGTGGGGCGACACGGTCAACCTGGCCAGCCGCATGGAGTCGCATGGGGAACGAGGCATGGTGCACGTCTCGGCGGCCACGCGGCTGCTGCTGGGCGACCGCTTCCGATTCGAGGACCGCGGCGAGGTGGCCGTGAGGGGCTCCGGGCCGATGCGGACGTTTTTCCTGCTCGGTCCCGCCTGAAATCCCGGCCCGGATTCGATGCCGGCGTTCGCGCTCTTGTAGACTCGGGACCCCGCGGGGCCGCCGGGTCCCGCCGCCGCAGGTGTCCGAATGACGATCCGAGAGTTTCAGGCGGTGATCCGCCGGATGTACCACGACAAGGACGCGGCCCGCGGCGTGGAGGGCACGTTCATGTGGCTCACCGAGGAGATCGGCGAGCTCGCCACCGCCCTCCGCAGCGGGACGCACGAGGAGCGGGCCCTCGAGTTCGCCGACGTGCTGGCCTGGCTGGCGACGATCGCCAACGTCGCGGACGTGGATCTCGAGGACGCGATCGCCCGCAAGTACGGGGGCGGCTGCCCCGGCTGCGGGCAGCTCGCCTGCACCTGCCCCGACGCGGAGAAGCCATGAGGTTCCGCGCCCGCCGCCACCGCCCGGCCTTCGCCTGGGCCGCGGTCGCCGGCCTGGTGGCCGCCATCGGCGGGGCCGCCGCGGCCGAAGGACCGCTCGTCGCCGGCATCGGTGGCGTGCACCGCACGGGCTTTTGGACGCCGCTGGTGGTGCGGCCGCCGGTCGGGGCAGGGGAGCCGGCCGGCACTCGGGCCTGGGTGGACGACGCCGACGGCCAGCTCGTCGGCTCGCCTCCCCTCGCGCTCACGACGGACGGTGTCGGCCGGGCGTGCGTCCGGCCCGGCCGGCCTCTGGCGCGGCTGGTGCTCGAGCCGGCGGGGCAGGGGGGGAGTGACGCGGAATCCGGCCCGGCGGCGACCGACGTCCGCCGTGGGCTGCCCGGCACGAGCGTGCCCTCGACCACGCAGTTGCTGCTCGTGCATGGCGAACTTGCCGCGGCCGCGGGGGCCGTGCGGCTGGTGGCCGGCGAGCGGGCCGCGATGCAGGTCGTCCGCCTCACCGATGGACCGGTGCCACCGCGGCTCTCGCCGCGCGAGCTCGACGCGTTCAATGCCGCCGTGATCTGTGGCCGTGCGGTCGGCGCGCTCGAGCCCGACACGCTCGCCGCGATCGACGGCTGGGTGCGTCGCGGCGGGCGGCTCGTCTTCATCGCCGGCGCCTCGGCCGAGGCGGTGGCCGCAGCGGGTGGCGTGGCGGCCGACTGGCTGCCCGGCGTGGAGCCGGAACTCGTGCCGCTGCGCCGCTTCGGAGGGATCGAGGCCTACGCCCGCTCCGGCGGGCTGGCGTCGCGGGTGCCGCAGGGGGAAATCCGCGTGCCGCGGTTTCGTCGGCCGGCCGGCGGCGGACGGCCGACGAGCGGGGTGGTCGAGGCCTTCGAGGGCGGTCGGGATGAACTGCCGCTGCTCGTCCGTCGCGGCCATGGCTTCGGCACGATCAACTGGCTCGGCCTCGACATCGACGAGCCCTGGTATGGGGCTTGGCCCGGCTGCGATCGTCTCCTGGCCGCCCTGCTACGCGACCGCGGCGACGTGGATGGTGGCCTGGTGACACCGGAGGCGGGGCGGCCCACCGTGCCCGACCTGGCGGGGCAGCTCCGCGTCGCGCTCGACACCTTCACGGCCGGCGGCCCGCCGGCGGCCGGCGTGCCCTTCGAGGTGATCGCCGGCCTCGGTCTGCTCTACGTGCTCGCCCTCTACCCGTTCGACTGGTGGCTGGTGAGCCGTTCCGGTCGGCCCGGCCTCTCCTGGCTGACCCTGCCGCTGTTGGCGGCGGGATTCAGTCTCGCCGCCTGGGCCGTTGGCGGCCTGTGGGGGCGCGACACGCCCGCCCGCAGCCAAGCCGCGGAGGTCGTCGACATCGATGCTGCCAGCCGGCTCGTCCGCGGCTCCGCCTGGCTCGCCGCCCGCAGCCCGGAGAACGCCGTGCTGGACGTGGCCGTGGCCGCCGAGGCGCCGCTCGCCGCCGTCGACTTCGAGGCGGCCCTCTCGTGGTGCGCCGACGCGGGCCGGGGATTCGGCGGTGTCGACGCGCCGTCGGCCCACCCGTCGCTGGCGGCGGCCGACTATCGCTATGGAGGCTCGCTCGCCGCGCTCGAGGGCGTGCCGATCGCGGCCGGGGCGAGCCGGCTCTTCGAGGCGGAATGGACGGCCACGCTGCCGGGGCCGCCGGCCACCAGCACGCTCACACGCGATTCGCGTGGCCTGCTCCAGGGGGCCGTCTCCCACCATCTGCCCTTCGCCCTCACCGACTGCCGGCTCCTCCACGGCGGCTGGCTCTACGACATCGGGAACCTCGCGCCGGACGACACGTTCGACCCCGACGCGGGGCGCGGCCCGCGGTCGCTCGGCGCCGAGCTCACGCGCCGCGGCTCCGAGGGGGGGCGCGACAAGGCCGAGCGCTGGGACTCGACGTCGCTCGACGTGGCCAGGATCCTCGAGCTTGCCGGCTTCCATGCCGCGGCCGGCGGGATCGGCTACACGGCGATCGAGGCCGGCCGCCTGGCGCGGCTCGATCTCTCATCCCTGATCGACGTCGATCGCGCCGTGCTCGTGGGCGTGGCGCCCGCGGGAACTCGGGCCGCCCGCTGGCAGGTGGACCTGCGGCATGACGGCGGGGCGGCACGTCCGCTCGCGGGCGTCGCTGCCGACGGCGGCAGCCTGGTGCGGATCGTCATCCCGGTGCCGCCCGCAGCCGACGTCGATGGCCCGTCCCCAGAGGCAGCACCATGATCGAGACGATCGACCTCACCAAGAAATACGACGACTTCGTCGCCCTCGACAGCCTCGATCTCAAGCTCGAGCGCGGGGATCTGTTCGGCTTCATCGGCCCCAACGGGGCCGGCAAGACCACCACGATCCGGATCCTGGCCACGCTGCTGGCGCCCACCTGGGGCGAGGCCTACGTGTGCGGCTACTCGGTGCACACGCATCCCCGGGAGATTCGCCGCGCGATCGGCTACATGCCCGACGTGTTCGGGGTCTACGACGACATGCGGGTGGGCGAGTATCTCGAGTTCTTCGCCGCCGCCTACCGGATCGCCGGCCCCGAGCGGCGGCGGGTGGCGGAACG